>DATKLV010000069.1:0-7160 GCA_035542255.1 Desulfomonilia bacterium
GTCGGTGAGTTTTCTTGCATTGCTGCCGTTGACATTCATGATCCAGATGCTCCCCTGGCTTGTTTCGTCCTTGTCATCCCTTGGTGCGGAATAAACGATCCTCGTACCGTCCGGGGAAAGCTCAAAGGAGTCGATGGCTATACTGCTCACCTGCGTCACCTTGTTGCTGTTGATATCTATGGAGTAAAGGTAATCCCTGGTGTACTGATCTTTTCTGCCTTTAAAATAGATGATGTTCTGAAACTTGGGAGAAAAACATGCCTCATGAACCGCCCCGTTTTCAAACGGTTTGATGATGCGCAAAAGCTTGCCCTGGTCATTGACAATGGCCATGCTCCACTTGATGTCGTCCCCCGTGGGGAGGCATAAGAACTTTGTTCCGTCATGCGACCATCTGGCATCCTTTCCGTTTCTGCAGATTTCGCTCACGATACCGTTGCTGAGCATATAGAGGACGGCATTGCCGTTGCTGCTGGAACTGAAAAGAATCTTGCCCTTGACCGGCACCACCTTGTATTGACTGGAGGCTAATCCCGAGGATTCCTTGATCGAGGTAAAAGGAGACATGAGATAATCGAAGAAAGTACGTGCATTGTATGCATTCATATTCGCTTCGGCGTCGGGGGTCTTGTCTGCTGAGAGCACGTTGACGGGATTGAGGAAAAGTGTGAAAGCCAGAAGGACATACGCTGTCTGGTAGACAAACTTATTTCTCATAGCAGGAAACCTCTCGTTAACGATAAAATGTCTGAACCGTCAGCATAATTTATCAAGTCCACCCAAATCACTGCAATATAGCACAAAATATGAGAAGTTAAAAGTATTACCCGATGATTGACGCAGTCAGGGCGAAAAATAATCGTTCCCGTCTAGAAATAGGTCTCGATGGCCGTAAAAAACCGATGCTTCTGGAATCGATCCTCGAGCCCCATGTCTCCATCGAACACGACTGCCTTGAATGTGTCTCCGAATTCGTTCTTCAGGGCCTCGGCGATCTGGCCCTGGAGCCTTGAGAAGGTATGGCAGCTCCTGTTGTTATGGAATAGAACGCCTTCGGCCCGGTAATCACGAACCATCCGCTTCCAGAGCAGGATGCGTTCCTGAAGGGTGAGGTTCGTATACATGACGCAATACGCCTCGGCAATGCTGGTGAGGAGGTTCTCAAAGCTCGATATGTCGAACTCCTTTTTCCAGACATCGAGATAGGTCGAACCCACCACGGCCACGCCCCGTCCTGCCAGGAAGCGCTTGAGTTCCCCGAAGTTGAACCATGTTGCCAGGTTGTCCCACAGTACTCGATGACGCTCGGGGTTCACGGCCGCCTTTCCTGCATCCACACAGGCCCTGGTTTCATCCACCAGCTTCCGGTAGTAGTCCACCGCCGCTTCGGTTCCCCGTTCCGATACGATGAGGGCCATGTGGAAGAACCCGTCAAAGGCGGTCATGGGAGACGGTGTACGTTTGCCGAAATCGAGATACTGTTTCCACAGCCCCACGGCCTGGTTGGCCTTGCGGGCTACCTCCAGCAGGCGATCGCGGTCGAGCACGGTGCCTGTCCGCTCTTCCAGCAGGCCTATCACATCGAGGAGCTGTTCTCTGACATAGCGGACACGCAGCGAATTCACCATGCCGTCGTAACGGTTGCCCACATTGATCACCCGGTAGGGGACATTTCCGCAGAGCGCGCTCAGGTTCTGGTACCATTCAGCCACCACGTCGCACTGGTTGTTGCAGGCGAGCAGGATGTCGGGGGCGGGCAGGGGAGGGAGCTTGTTCAGTGCTTCGGACGCACCTGCAGCCCCTGAGCCCTGCATTGCCAGCAGATAGCCCGTATTCGCCAGCTCATAGGAACAGCCCATGGTGTCGAGATGTTCCCTGGTCACGGCAAGGGATGACAGTTCTTCCGCCATACCGCTGACAATGATATTCACTGCATGGTTCTCGGGGTATACTATGGCCACGTTTGGTTCGAAGGCCCTTATGATCTCGACAGGGAACGTGGCGGTCACATACACTACGGGCCTGTTTTCCTGCTTGGCCTGAAGTGCCCTGGCGTAATGACGGTTCATCAGTTCTTTCTGCAGCAGGCTAACGGTGCTCTTCTTTGTCACTGGTTGCTCCTCATGCTCAGAACAGGTCCCGGCGCTTGGTGAATGCCTTGAGTGTATCCTGGTTGGTCGCATCGGTGAACGAGGAGATCTCGGCTTGATAGTCTGCCGAGCAGAACCTTCGCGGCCTGCCGTTCACAATCATATAAACGATGTCGTCTTGTAGGCGGTCGGTATCGGATGTCCGGCAGTAAAACTCGCTTTTGAGTACGGATTTCTTGAGCTTCATGGTCTCGGTCAGAGGCAGAGTCTTCACAATGCGCACAAAGCGCGGCTGCATGTAGTGGGGCAGACTATCCTTGCAGAAGTTCAGGAACGGCTCCACCTCAAAGGCTTTAGGCTCGGCCGTCTCAATGATGTACATGGGATCGTCTTCACGTCCCTTGGACTGGGGTACGCCGATGATGCCAGCATTGGTGACGCCCACGTACTTGCCGATCACCTTCTCGGCATCCACTGGCGTCCAGTTCTCGCCTTTGAAGCGGATCCAGTCCCCTGTGCGGCCGAGGAACACCAGGTATTTGACACCGTACTTCTCCACGACGGCACCGAGGTCGCCCATGCGGAAGAATGCTTCACCGTCTAAAGAGACAATCTTCCTGGCGCTCTCCTTAGGCAGACGGTAGTAGCCGGTGAAGGCCGAGGCGCCCAGGGATTTCTGGCTTACCACGATCTCGCCCGCAGATGCTTCCAGGTTAAGGATCTTGCCGCTTGGGTCCACCTCGGCAAGGGCGCACTCCTTGAGGGTGTTTTCGTTGATGATGCGGATGTCCTTCAAGAGCCTGCCCACGCTGTATTCAGGGGTATCGGTATCGACGGCCGTAACGGCTCCGGCCTCGGTGGAACCGTAGACCTCGGTGAACAGGTCGAGACCGAACATCTTCGAGAACACTGTCCGGTTGGCTGCGTTGGTTCCTGTGCTGATGACGGTCCTTAAAGGCAGATGCGAGTAGTCGGCCCGGGGCCCGATGGTGCTCAATACATGGTTGATGACGTACTGAACCGGATCACCCACGCAGTTCCACACCGTGGCGCCGGATTCCTCGATGTCTCTGACAAAATTGCGGACGCTGAACCGCCTGCGCAGCAGGATCCTGGCGCCGTTGAGCATGGCAGGCATGATGTTGAGGTAGAGCGAGTTGGAATGATTGATGGGCATGCACACATAACCCACATCATCCTTGGTATAACTCAGTATCCTGGTGCCGTTAACCCCGGTGTCGTAGAGCTTCTGCCAGGTGACCTCGATGCCCTTTGGTGCGCCGGTCGTTCCGGAGGTGAATATGATCACCGCCGGCTTAGATGGGTCGAGCGTGCAGGGGCTGAATGTGCTGAACGTTTCCGAGGACTTGTCCAACAACCCGGACAGGGTACTGACAGGAACGGATCCTCCCGGCTGCGGTGTTCCGGCCACAAAGATGAAATCCTCGGTCAGGGAGGTAAATCCGAAGCTCTCCTTTGTCGCCAGGACCGTGTCCAGAAAGGTGCCTCCCGTGCCCGGCTGCTCAGCATGATCCGCAAAGAGCGCATGCATATCGATATTGTTGATGTCGAACGCCAGTTTTTCACCCACCTGGGCGTTGTTCACCCCGACCAGGGTGGCATTGGTGAAGGCGCATCCCCCGAGGAGGAAGAAGAATTCCGGTATGTTCTGCATGAACACACCCACGTGGAAACGCGCGTCGTCACTTATCCTGAGGGCTTGCTTCATGTTGTTCAGCATGTTTCCATATCTGAGAGACTGTTCGTAGAACTCCTTGTAAGTAAACGCATGCAGCGACTCCTTCTCATCCCTGAACAGAATGAAGACGCGGTCTCTTACAGCCGGATCAATACCATTATGTACGATGATGTCGGCTACATTCATCCCAGGGCCTCCGAAGTATAAAGGTTATGAGTTTACAAGCTCAAGTCTCACTCATTACCATGGACAGGCGGCAGGTTTGAAGTGTTTTTCATGGGGAGGTTCCAAGGATTTTCATGATCAAAGCACCATTGCAGGGGATTATAGATGATATATTCACACACACTGTTCAGTTCATTGTGATTTTTGTCCCCAAGCTCCAGCATGGGAACACGGGTGGGAAGAAGCTCCAGCTTCACCCCGGGCAAGACACTATTCAGTGCCTTGAAGAAGGAGGTCGAGCTTCTCTTCGAGATACGCTGCCAGCTGTTCTTCTTTGCCGAACCAGAAGTGGTCCGCATGCTTCACAACCGTAAGACGGTCCTTGTCCAAGAGGTTTTCAAGGACAGGTATGCTGCAGAACTGGTCAGCCTCACCGGTGATGGCCCAAACCAAGTCCTGCTTAAGGGAGGGGAAGGCGAACATGGCCGTGGGCGGTGATACATAGATACAGGGAAGAGGATTGTCGAGGCGCTTCATGAGCCGTGCGGCCACCCATGCACCGAATGAATACCCGATGATGATAGCGGGCTCTTGCACGTAGCTGATGACCGAGGCCAGGTCGTCCATCTCGCCGTTGCCCTCGTCAAAGGAGCCGCTGCTCCTGCCCACGCCCCTGAAGTTGAATCTGACGGACGAGAGGCCTTTATCCAGAGAGGCTTGCCGGGCGGCCATGACCACGTTGTTGTGCATGTTCCCGCCCATGAGTGAGTGAGGGTGGGTGATAATGACGCAAAGGTCCGAGTGCTTGTCCTCATGTACAGCCTCTAACCGGGGATTCTCTCCGATATATACGGTGGGCATGGCAGGCATTGTAGCCTTGCCATGGGAGAAATGCAACGCTAGGGTAGGAAGATGACACCGTCAGCCGTATTGGCCAGCGATGTCTGGGGATGCAGGTTCATGCTCTGCAGGGTCGGGTCTTTCACCCCGCGGAAGGTCTTTGGGTCCACATTGACGGCATGCGGACAATCGCAGTCGATTGCCCCCGCCCACATAAGGATGGAGAACGTATTGTACCCGTTCAGGTAGTCAGCCAGGGACAATCCTTCTTCATTTGCCCACCTGATATTTTTCAGTACATGGCAGTTGCCCACTACGACCATGCCCCTGGTGCCCGGGTTGGCACCGAGGTAATCCGCCACGTGCACCGCCATCCACCTGTCTCTGGTGATGCACGGGTCTTCATCGTTGTCCATTGCCACAACCTTCATCCCCAGTTCGCGTGCTTTGAGGATGATCTTGCAGTAATCGTTGCATGACACGATCTTCCACATGCAAATATCTGCTATTTCCGCTTTGCCGGCGAGAAAACGGTTGATGTTCGCCTGCTCTTTGGAAGGGATCTCGAGGAAGAGGGTGTTCACACCGGCGTCCTTGACGAGCTGGGGCAGGGCTCCGGCGATGAGGTTATGCATTGATTTATTGTCATGCCTGGTTCCCAGGAGGATGAGTCTGCCTTCCCTTGCCTTTTCGCAAAGGTACGGCACCGGGTTCTGACCGTCATGAATGGAGGTTTCCTGGATAGCGGGAGAGGTTTTAAAACCCATGCACATCGCGAGTGTGCTGCAGATGAACACGATCATGATGTTCGGTCTTGGATGCATAATCACCATATTTCTTATATCGGAATATGCTGAAAAAATCAAAATGATTCGATATGGGAGAAATAATCGTCTATGGTTTTGAAGAGTTGATCGTGAGAATCTATGACGCATGCAATCAAACGGAAGTGCGATGCGCCGTGCAGCCCCTTCACATACGAAGACAGGAACTTCCTCATGTGGCGAACGCCGGTCCTCTCTCCGTGGCAGGTACAGAGCATGTCGAGGTGGGAGAGGATGGTCTCTTTTCGCTCTGTAATATCAGGTGCGGGGCCACCTTCGAGCTCCCGGAATATCCACGGCCTGCCGATCGCACCCCTGCCGATCATGCAGGCGTCGGCGCCCAGATGCGAAATCATGTCCAGATCCTCGGCTCTCCTTATATCTCCGCTTGCAACCAGTGGGACTCTGAGGTGTTTCGTCACTTCCTCAAGGATTTCCCACCTGGGCCTGCCCCGGTACATGTCGGAGCGCGTCCTGGCATGGAGGATGACGGCGCTTATCCCCGCATACTCGAGTGCCTCGGCGAGCACAGGGGCATTGAGCGAGGAGAGGTCCCATCCTGCACGCATCTTCACGCTCACCGGGATGTTCACGCTCCTGACCACGGCCTCGGCCAGCCTCACGGCAAGGTCGGGCTTTGTCATGAGCGCGGCCCCGGATCCTTTGGACACGACCTTCTTCACCGGGCATCCCATGTTGATGTCGATGCCGTCGAATCCCAGGTCCTCGAGCATGCGTGAAGCCTTTGCAGCCTCATCAGGGGAGTTGGTGAATATCTGGGCTATCAGCGGTGAGTCTCCCTGAGGCCTGTCAAGGATCTCGCTCAGGTGGCGCGTGTTCCGGATAAGGCCTGCAGCGCTGATCATCTCGGTGTAGCAGAGTTCGGCGCCGTATTGGCGGCAAAGCATCCGCATGGGCCAGCTCGTGTAGCCGGACAGAGGGGCAAGGAAGAGACCTTTTTCGAATTCGAGGTTGTATGCTCTCATGACTTAGCGCGCCATGCACCCCTGAGTGATGCCCGACCTGGCCAGCTCCTCGTGGATGGCGGAGCGTACCCGAGATTTATCCAGAGCCCAGTCCGGCGCAATAAGCTCGTCTCGGTGCGGATCTCCGGTGATGCGCTGGATCACGATATCATCCCTCAGGTGGGCTATGAAGAGAGCCACAGCACCTGCATACTCCTCCAGGGTCAGGGGTGTGTACTCGCCTCTGTGGAGCATTTCCTCCAGGGGTGTTCCCCTGGCCGCATAGAGAAGATGGATCTTGATGTCTGTTATCGGCAGTGACGAGACCAGCAGGGCAGTGGCGATATAGTCATCCACACCTTCGCCGGGCAGACCGATGATAATGTGGGTGCACTGGCGGAGGTTGAAGTGCGAGGTGAGGGTGACTGCATCGATGAATGCCTTCACGTCATGTCCCCGGTTGACGCGCAGCAGGGTGGCGTCGTTGCCCGATTGGAGGCCGTATTCCATCCAGACCAGGCGATCGGGCGTGTACGACTCGATGAGCTTCAGTTTCTCAGCGTCTATGCAGTCGGGT
>DATKLV010000070.1:0-3458 GCA_035542255.1 Desulfomonilia bacterium
GCTTTGTTCATCAGAGGTCACACCCTATGCCAAGACCGGAGGGCTCGCGGATGTGAGTGCTGCCCTGCCGGCAGAGCTCAACCGGCAGGACATTGCTTGTTCAGTGGTGATGCCGTTATATCGGGAAGTTCTCAATATGGGGCTCCCTCTGAAATCCTACGGCGAGGTTGCAGTCCTCACCGGCACCGGGATAACTGAGGCGAAGATCTTCTTCCATGGTACCACCTATTTCATATCACACCCGCTTTTCTCGGACAGGACAGGCCTGTATTCCTATGCCGGCAACGATTACCCGGACAATTTGGAACGTTTCGCCTGCTTCTCGCGCGCTTGTGTGGAGATGATCAGGCTGATGGGTGATGTGGACATTGTCCATTGCAATGATTGGCAGACTGCTTTGGTCCTGGCGTATATGAAAGATGCCGGTATAGAAAAAATCGGCAGCCTGTTTACCATTCACAATCTTGCTTACCAGGGGCTCTTCGATGCCATTCTCTGGTCCATGCTGTTTCTCCCACACGAGTACTTCCACCACGATTACATGGAATACTACGGCAGGATAAACATCATGAAGGCAGGGCTTGTATTCGCAGATGCAGTAAACACGGTCAGTCCCACCTATGCTCAAGAGATCCAGACAAGCGAATTCGGCTCCGGACTGGAAGGTTTACTGAGGGCCATATCATTTAAGCTTACCGGCATTGCGAATGGTATTGATATTGACGTATGGGACCCTGCCCGGGACAATCTTATTCCTCAGCGCTATACCATCAATGACATTGCAGGTAAGATGAAGTGCAAGAAGGGTCTTCTAGACATGTTCTCACTACCTGACGACGGCAGTCCGGTCTTCGGCCTTATAAGCCGCCTTGTAGAGCAAAAGGGAATTGATTGTGTCCTTGATGCTATACCAAAGATGGCAGCTATGGGAGCCAAGGCAGTGATCCTCGGCAACGGGAATCCGGCCTTTGAAAAAAGACTTAAAGACCTCTGCCACGAGTACCCTTCTCATCTAGGCATACATATCGGGTTCGATGAGACAAAGGCCCATGCTATTGAAGCGGGTTCCGATTTCTTCCTCATGCCTTCACGCTTCGAGCCGTGCGGACTCAACCAGATGATCAGCATGCGCTACGGTACTATTCCTATTGTCACAGGGGTTGGGGGACTTAGAGACACGGTCATGGCAATTGGCGAGGGAGACAAACCCAATGGCCTCAGGGTAGCACGGCCCAGCGCAGAAGCACTGCTCGATACGGTCTATCAAGCCTGCAGGATCTTCAGAGAAGACCCCCCACTCCTCAATGCTATGATAAGCAATGCAATGGAACAGGATGTGAGCTGGACAAAGCCTGCGAAGCAGTATTCTCTCATCTATCATAATCTCAAAAATTTCAAAGAAAGATCAAGATAAACAAAGCTCGGAAGTTTTCTACAAAATGTAGATAACGCTTCAAGAACCAGGTGCGACCATACTCCTGAACGGGCTCAATAAAATGCACTAAAGGTCGTGTTCTACTTTATAAACCATTAATATAAATATCGATTTACCTCTTCACAAAAAATTAACATAGGCCGTCTATAACCGGGGTGTTTCACCTTTGACCTTTTTTACCTCTCGACCCATTATACGGCCATCGAATCTGAAGTTACTGTACCCGGGGGGGGTTTGTGGATCACTTTGCAATCATAAAAGAATCTATACTTTCACAATCACACGCTGCATCGGACAAGGCGCTTATAGACCAGCTTGAAATCAGCGTGGAGGATAACACCATCTTCGTACATTGTCCCAATGTCTTTGCCCAGAGGTACTTTACCAAGGTATACAAAGACCTCATCATATCGTCTGCCAGGGCCTGCATCGGCAAACCAGTAGATGTTGAAATCTCTGTATCCTCCGCATGCGATCCTCAGGGCCGAAGACCGGCAACGGATGAAGACCGACCCATCCAGATGAGCCTGCCTGCACATATTCCCCTTGGCACATCTTCAGGACTCAATACGCATTTTACCTTTGATGAGTTTGTTGTGGGGAGATGCAACGCCTTTGCCTATGAAGCGGCCCTAGCGGTCTCAGAAGGTGATATCAGCAGATACAATCCGCTCTACTTCTACTCGGATGTGGGGCTGGGCAAGAGTCATATCTCCCATGCGATAGGTAATAAGGTGGTAAAAATGCGCAGTGGCTCCAGTGTTCGCTACACCACGGCCAGGGACTTCACGCAGGATTATGTCCATTCGGTGAGGAATAATTGCCTCGGTACCTTCAAAAGCTCATATCGCAGTAACAATATGGATATCTTTTTCATCGACGACGTTCACCTTTTTAAGAATAAAGAAAAAACTCAGATGGAGCTGTGCCATGTCCTGGACGATCTCATCAGTGCCGGCAAGCAGGTGATCCTCTCGGGTTTTCGCCCGCCGACGTCTATGCCCCAGATCGACAAGGGGCTTCGCTCCCGGTTCTCGTCAGGCCTTGTCATCGATATCAAACGCCCTGACAAGGCAACACGATCCAAGATCGTAAAGTATAAAGCGAGAAAAAACAGGATCACCTTGCCGGATGATGTGGTGGAGTTTATCAGTGAAACGATCCACACCAGCATCAGGGACCTGGAGAGTGCGGTTATGACCATTGCTGCCATGAGCTCGCTCATGAAACGCAAGATCACCATAGAACTTGCTCAGGAGCTCCTGGAAGGGACACTGGAAAAGCAACAGAAAATTACTATTCCCTTTCTTCTTGATTTCGTATCCAAGAATTTCTCCATACCCAAAGAGAAGCTCGTTTCTTCTTCACGTAAGAAAGATGTCGTGTATCCTCGTCAGGTCGCAATATTCCTGTGCAGACGCTACACCGAAGAGCCTTTGCAGATTATCGGTGAGGCCTTCTCGAGAAAACACTCTTCCATCATCCATTCTCTTGAGACCATTGAGACCCAGTATGCACAGAATCTGAGGGTTAAGCGGGATATCGACTTCCTCATCGAGAAGCTGGATAGTGAATCTTAGTATCGGCAGAAAGGATGTGGCACCCGGAGATCACCTTAGAGCCCCGCAGCATCCCTGCTCTGATCCCTGAAATTATCCACGCCAGTGAAAAATTCCCTCATCATGATGACCCAGTAGTACCGTCCACGCCTCGTAAGACTTATCTGTGAGGGAGAAAAGTGAAGTGCCCCGGCAAATATGAAGAAAAGTAACTCCGGCCCAAGCAGACGCCAGATGGAATGTCCAAAGTCCTGTCTGAATAAATCAAGGTCAAGCCTGAGCCCGAAGAGATTCATGAGAAGGCTGTATCTGGCCATCTCATGACAGGAGAAAACCTTATGGTGTCTCAAGGGAAGTTGTCCGGATGCCAGCGACTCTATATACTCTTTGATCGAGAAGCTGTTCGCGTAGACGGCCCCATTCACAAGACCGAAGGCCCCGCTTCCGGCTCCGACATACTCTCC
>DATKLV010000071.1:0-3246 GCA_035542255.1 Desulfomonilia bacterium
AGTGGAAATCCCAATACAATATGGGGAATTATTTTCTCGGAAAGGGTGATTATAGAGCTGCACTTCAGGCATATGAGGCTGCTTCCCGGCTCGACCCCCACGCCGCTCCTCCTTATGTAAACTCATCACTTGCATACTCAAAGCTTCATGATGTGGCAAAGGCTGAAGCTGCGCTGAATAAGGCCCTGCAGGTTGATCCTGAAAATGCATCTGCTCTTTTTAACCTGGGGCTCTTGAAGGCCGGACAAGGTGATGCGAAAATGGCCGAGGAAGATCTCAGAGCGGCCCTGAATAAAGACCCAACCATGAGTGCTGCAGCATACAATCTCAGCCTGATTCTTGCAAAAGAGAGCCCCAAAGAAGCCATTGCATGGGGGAGGAAGGCTTATCAGATGCAGCCCGAGAATCGGTACGGTTATTCTCTTGCTACCCTCATGAAACAAGACGGACACTGGGATGATGCCATTGAAGTTCTCAAACAGGTGATCGGATCCGATCAGACATTCATTGATGCATACCTGCTCCTGGGTGATATCTATGATATGCGTGGAAAGAAGAGTGAAGCTGAAGCCGTTTACCGTCAAGGGCTTTTGGTGGAAGGTTTGTCGGGTAAGGATAAACTCCGACTGGAGAAAAAACTGAATTCACTGCATTAAGAAGGATTGTCTCCCTTGTAAAGATGGCAAAAGGAGCATGAACCAATGGGGAGAATACTATGAGGAACTGGCCTAAACATCCCCGGATCTATGAAATCAACACCTGGTTATGGCTTGAGGAGCTCAGCAGGACTTTCGGGTATGAGGTTACCCTTGCCGATGTTCCTCAGGAAACCTGGAATTCTTTTGTGCCGCTTTCCCTAGATGCCGTCTGGCTCATGGGCGTATGGGAGCGGAGCCCGGCCGGTATCGGTATTACCATGATGGATAAGGACAATCAGGATGAATTCAGGCGTGTACTGCCTGATTTTAGAGTCTCCGATATAGCCGGTTCTCCTTATTGTGTGCGCAGATTCGAAGCTGATCAACGACTGGGAGGAGCAAGCGGCCTCTCTTCCGCACGGAAAGAGCTTGCAAAACGGGGACTGAGACTGATACTCGATTACGTACCCAACCATGTGGCACCGGATCACCCATGGGTCACGGAGCATCCCGAGTATTTTATTCATGGGACTCGCGATGATCTTTTGAATGACCCGGCATCATACCGGGAAGTGGGTGAAAACATCCTGGCCTGCGGAAGGGATCCTTTCTTCCCGGCATGGAAGGATGTGCTCCAGCTCAATTCATTCAATCCGGGTGCAAGGAAGGAGGCCGTCGAGACGGTATTGTCCATTGCAGCATCGTGCGACGGCATACGATGCGATATGGCGATGCTTCTTATCAATGATGTGTTTCAGCGGACCTGGGGTGAACGTGCGGGTAAGAACCCGGGAACAGAATTCTGGCCCGAGTTGATCATGACCGTGAAAAAGTATTTCCCGTATTTCTTGTTTATTGCCGAGGCCTATTGGGACCTGGAGTGGCCGCTTCTGCAGCACGGTTTTGACTATTGCTATGACAAGCGACTCTATGACCGGCTATCCGGTGAAAACGCCGAGAGTGTAAGGTATCATCTGCGAGCCGACCTTGCTTATCAGGAGAAACTCGTGCGCTTCATAGAGAATCACGATGAGCCAAGGGCAGCATCACTCTTCTCTCCGGATAAGGCACGTGCAGCGGCTCTTGTCATGGCTACGGTCCCCGGAGCAAAGCTCTTTCATGACGGCCAGATGGAGGGGAGGCGGATAAGAGTACCCATTATCCTGGCACGCAGACCCGACGAGCCGGTTGATCATGAGTTGAAGTCCTTCTACGCCAGGTTATTCCAGGTGATAGATTCTCCGTCGATTCGTGAAGGGACCTGGCGACTTCTGGACATTTCCGGGTGGCCTGATAATAGCAGATGGATGAATATAGTCGCTTGGTCCTGGCAGAAGGGTAAGGACAACTGCCTCATCGTGGTTAACCTCTCGGATACAAGATCGCAGGCCCGTATTCACCTTTCCGGCGTCAATCTTGCCGGGAGGATGACGAGATTGACCGACCTTATGAACAACGAGATCTATGAACGATCGGGCAACGAGATGGCAGAGATCGGACTGTATGTCGACCTGGATCCTTGGACATACCATGTCCTGATGTTTGAAGATGCATGATGCTCATCACACAAAGGGGCATCATCGCTCTGTTCGCAAGGGAAACGATTGAATTCTTGAAAATCCGATTAGTGCATGAGAAAGATGCGCAGACCTGCCAAGATCGGACCGGCCTTCAGTCCGTAAGCACCTGATGCCTCGGCTACAGGGGTGAATCCGCACTGACTGCAGCGGACCTTGCTGCGGTTCAACACATAGCACCCTTGCGCCATCGATCCATCCGGGCTGACATTGGCCAGAAGCCTTTCACGGCACGACCAGGAGTTGTTGATCATTACCTTCAATCCCCAGGTGGAATTCAGGATGGGGTACCCCGCTCTCTTCATGGAAAGAACGGTTTCAAGTGCCTCTTTCCTCTCCTGTCCCATAAGTATCAGAGACCCCTCGACCTGGTTGTAGGGGTAGAAAACCTGGACAGTAATTCCTTTGACTACTGGGATAGCCGTGACGGTACGGACGATAGCGGGGAATTCCCTCCAGTTGAGACTGTTCAAGGTGACATGAACGAGAAGTTTTGAGTGTTTCGCTGAATTGATGTTTTTCATGACACAATCATAGGAATCGCTGCGGAGACGGTTATGCGTATCCCGCGATCCATCAATGCTCACCCAGAGGATGTCAGTTGGGACATCGAGGGGCAATGTCCCGTTTGTCGTCACCGCTGTGCTGGCGAACCTCTTATGTGCATAGAGAGCAAGGTCTCTGAAGGTATGTTCGCCATCCGACCAGAGCAGGGGCTCACCTCCTTCGAATACCACGATGGAGCAGCCTGTTTCAGAAAGGGTATCGAGGGATCTGCAGGCAGTGTCCCAATCCATGTGAGTACCGGGGTTTCTTGAAAGTATATGGAAAAGGCAGGCCGGACAGGCGAGATTGCATCGGTAGGTAAGCTTGAAGCTCGCGATGAGAGGGATGTCTTGGTTAAAAATTCGCGACCTTATAAAACTACCGATTAGCCGAGCGGATCTTCTCATGGTCAGCTGACGGTCTGGGTATACGTATCCCCAATGGTGTTTTTCTCGACCCACTGATGGTAATTGACAGCCCTTGCA
>DATKLV010000072.1:0-2964 GCA_035542255.1 Desulfomonilia bacterium
GCGTGCTGTACCATGACAATTCATATATGCCCGATGCCTTCGACTTCCTGGATCCCATGATGATGTCGCTCCTGACCAGGCACACGTCCGACATGGTCGATTCCCTCCTGAATACCATTAGGGCCAGGGAAGAGAAGGAAAAGCTTTCCCGCGAGCGTGTTACCTCCCAGCAGGAGTTAAAGAAATTCCAGCTCATCGCCGGGTCCCGGGTCATGAGAGAACAAATGTCCATGGCGGGCCAGGTGGCCTCGACCGATACGACCGTGCTCCTCACCGGTGAGACAGGCACCGGCAAAGGGATGTTCGCGCAGTGGATCCACGAGAACAGCCGCAGATCCGAGGGGGCGTTCATCGTTGTGGACTGCGCTACGATCCCGGAGAACCTGGTGGAGAGCGAGCTGTTCGGCTATGAAAAGGGAGCCTTCACCGGTGCGGACAGACAGAAACTGGGCAGGGTAGAACTGGCCCATGACGGCACACTCTTCCTCGACGAGATCGGCGAGCTCCCGCTCCTTCTCCAGACAAAGCTCCTCAAGACCCTTGAGGAAAAGACCTTTGTCAGGATCGGCGGCGGCCGGACCATCAGATCGGATTTCCGTCTCATCGCAGCTACAAACCGCACCCTGAAGGACGAAGTTGCTTCAGGCCGTTTCCGGGAAGACCTCTTCTACCGTCTCAATGTCTTTCCTCTTGCTCTGCCTCCTCTGAGGAACCGGGAAGATGATATCATCGACCTGGCAAAATATTTTGTCGATCTTTATGCCAAGAAGTATGGGCGACAGGGACTCGGGCTTTCCCGAAAGGATTCAAGCATGCTGATGAAATATACCTGGCCCGGCAACGTCCGGGAGCTGCAGAATGTCATCGAACGGGCTATCATCCTCGCAAAGGGCAACGAGCTTCAGATACCACTGTTCCCGTCAGGACCCCATGCAGGTACAAAGGGGACCTTCGATGACCTGCCCAAGCTCGACGAGCTGCAGTGCCGGTATATCAAGCACGTCTTCGAATATACGAAAGGCAGGGTGAGCGGGCCGGGAGGGGCGGCCGAGATCCTAGGCATGAAGCGCACAAGCCTTTATTCCCGCATGAAGGCCCTTGGCATGAAAAGATGATATTCGTTCTATCGGACATCTCAGACAACAATGAACGGGCTGTTGCCCAAATAACTTTATACGGACATATGCTTAGAAAGAGATTCTTCACTTCGTTCAGAATGACAAGAACAATAATGAGATTAGGATGTCATCCTGAGCCGAAGCCCTGAGCGAAGCGAGGGGCGGCGAAGGATCTGGGTATTGGGGCAACAACCCGTGAATAAGTTAAAATATAATTTATTGGCGAGCCAGTTGCAAAACTCATAACAACTGTCATCCCCGGCCTACTCCGCCGAAGCAACTTGAGCGGCTGCGAAGGCTGGACGAAACTTGTCCTCGACCTGATCGGGGAGCAGGGGTCCAGAGCTCCCGAAAACTGGATTCCCGCTTCCGCTGGAATGACGCATGGAAGATTTTCCGCACCGAGGGATGAAGTACAGTTTCGTCAAGCCCTTCTCTGCAATTGTACCGGATGAGGTTCAGATCCTCCATATTCTTTATAACTTGTAAATCTTTTTCAAGACATCCTCTTTTTCCAGAGGGACCCGGGTGGATTCCCGATTCACGTCAACACACTCCTCCGGGGTTGCAGCGTCGGCATCCATCCTGGCAGGGATCTTCGGGCTTACTGAGGTGGAAATAGGGCTTATGGAAGTTGCTGGCAATCTCCACGATCTGGGCAAGCTTGTGATACCAAACAGTCTCCTCGAAAAACCAGGCAAGCTGACCAAAGAAGAGATGGCGGTGATAAAATCCCATGTGTGCTATATATACTTAGTGATCAATACCATTCGGAGAGTTGCAGCACATTGCGTAGTGGGCCGCCTACCGCCATGAGCGACTTGACGACACAGGTTATCCTTTTCACAGTAGATCAAATGACCTCAACACGGGTGCGAGAATCCTGATGGTAGCAGAGATCAAAACAATTAAGACCGATGATTATTCAATTAATCATTGGTTTTATTGACACCGTCTACCATTCTTGCTTTCAAGGTTTTCGATAAGGACTTTTATAATTAACTGGAAATTAATCATATCTTGATAATTTAATGCATAACAATTCCGATATGGTAAATCAGTTTCTCGGTAACTAGATCAGTTTTTGATAGGGCAATAGAAGTCACACATCAAAGAGGAGGCATGGTCAACCCATGAACATCAACAGAAAATCCTTATCGCTACTGGCACATGCTATTTGTGAAAGCTTAAACGTTATCGTTAGAAATTTGACTTCTCTTGTCGTGCTGGCAGTCTTTTTACTTATATCTCCATCGCTTATTCATGCCGATGAGATCCTTACCGGTGCCGGTGCAACATTTCCGAAGCCTTTGTATGAGAAGTGGATAAATGTATATCAGGAAAAGGCTGGGGTCAGGATCAGCTACAAGGGTGTAGGATCCGGCGAGGGTGTCCAATCACTGCTGAAAAGGGATGTGGACTTCGCCGGTACCGACATATTTCTTTCGGATGAGCAACTCAGCAAAGAAAAAGCTGCCATCCTGCACATACCCTCATGTATGGGTGCGGTTGGAATCATTTACAATCTCCCAGGCAATCCCGAGTTAAGACTTAATCCTGATATCCTTTCAGATATATTCCTAGGCCGTATCACGACCTGGTCGGCAAAGGAGATCGCAGAAGCAAATCCCGGCAAAACCTTACCGAACCTTCTCATCACGGTAGTCCACCGATCCGACAGCAGCGGAACAAACTATGTGCTCACCGATTATTTCTCGAAAGTCAGCCCCAGATGGTCGAATGAAGTGGGAGTGGGAACAAAGGTAAAGTGGACGATCGGCATAGGGGTTGAAAAGAATTCCGGGGTGGCGGACACTGTTAAAAAGATTCAGGGAAGCATCGGATA
>DATKLV010000073.1:0-5765 GCA_035542255.1 Desulfomonilia bacterium
CATTCTTAACCAACGGTCACATCACCTTTGGTTCATTCAACAACAGGGCCAAGATCAGCCCTCTGATCTTGAAGGCGTGGGCCTCTATCCTCCATGCCCTTCCTTCATCACAACTGATCATCAAGGCGACATCTCTGAGTGATGAGCAGTCCCGCCGGTTTCTCCTGCAGCAGTTCACCAGTGAAGGGATAGCACCTGAAAGGGTGTCGATCCATCCCTACCGGCCCAGCAAGTTCGACCACTTATTACTCTATAATGAGATCGACATCGGCCTCGACACGTTCCCCTACAACGGGACCACAACCACCTGCGAGGCGCTCTGGATGGGCGTACCGGTTGCGACCATAAGGGGCGGCACGCATGTCTCGCGCGTGGGCTCAAGCATCCTTGCCTGCTTGGGCATGTATGACCTTATCGCATCGTCACCCCAGGATTATGTGGACAAGGTGGTCTCACTCGCAGGGAACCTGAAGCTGCTCAAAGGGATGAGGACAAGCCTCAGGGAGAGGATGATGAAATCACCGCTCATGGATTCGGAGAGGTTCACACGAGGCCTGGAGACAGAGTATCGTTCGATGTGGCAGAGATGGTGTGCATCCAGTGGTGCACCCCTGGGATGTGAACACAAGGCCTCACCGGCTGAAATCGCATCGATCATCTCAAGCGGAGAGGATCTTTTCCAATCCGGGAGGCCGGCCGAAGCCGAAGAGGTCTTCCTGAAGGCCCTTGATCTTGACCCGGAAAATGTTGATGCCCTGAATAATATGGGCGTTGTATGCGCGCAGAGCGGGAACAGAGCCAGGGCCATCGATTATTTCCGGAAGGTTATCAGGATAGATCCCGAGCATGCGGATGCGCATGCCAATCTGGATGAGATGCTGGGAGAAGCTTCAGGAAATTAGCCCTGCGTTATATTTTAACCGGCCGGCATCTATTAAACAGAACATCTAAATTCAATTACGTTCCGTTAACCCCAAACCTTCCCGCCTGATTTAGCCAACCCCTGCCCGGGGCTTATCATTTCACCGCCTTCCAGTTCTTCAGGAGTTTCTTCGCCTCTGCAATCTGGTCCTTGGTCATCTTTTCCGTTACATTTCCCTTCAACTTCACCGCCTGCGCACTCCCCTGTCTGGTGGCCAGATCAAGCCACATGTAGGCCAGGACATAGTTCTGGGGAACTCCTTTTCCAAGGCGGTACATATTGCCGAGTTGGGTCTGTGCCACAGGATTACCTTGCTGCGCTGCTTTGGAGTACCACTCCGCCGCCTTGGCATAGTTCTGATTCACACCCTGGCCTGTCTCGTAAAGATATGCCACAAAGACCTGTGCCTTGGCATCTCCTTGTTGGGCAGGCAAGAGATTTTCCCGAAACTCGGTGCTGGAACTGTCATCGGGTGAATACGCACAGAGCGGCATTAAAAGAAGAGCAGGACACACGCTGTGGAGGACCACAACCGATACGATAGAAACAATCCTCCTCATTACTCCCCTCGCACATCACAACGACCAAGAGCATTCCATGAATCTTGAACCAAGAATACGGTCATTTCAAAGGCAAGTCAATACGATGGTTGAGCATCAACACATTCAACACCTGACTGCATTCGGATACAAGATAATCAAGGTGTCGGGAGAGGCGAAAGGTTCAGGAATTTGACCTCTACGAACATGCTGCGATCTGTGATACATACCAAGGTACAAGCCTGATATATTATTTCAATGCTACCATTTAAGGGGAGGGAATGATGAAGACCATCTGCACTGTTTCCATGCTTTTTCTGTGTATTCTTGCCCTGGCCGGGACATGCCCGGGCATGGAGTTCAAGAAGGTCGTGATGTACGACGACCAGGCATTCGTGAGCTTTGACCAGGAGATAACCGGCCATATCTCCCTCGGCGCACCTCCTGAGATGATACCGGAATCCCTTGTCTTGACGCCTCTTACAGGCGGATCCGTCAGGTCGGTAAGTATAGAGCCGATGCGGAACACCTCGGGTAAGGCAAGAGACCTCAAGGACTCCCTTGGGAAAAAACAATCGGCCCTTGATGTTCTCAAAAGGGACCAGGCCATGCTGGAGAAACAGATAGACATCATCTACGATGCAGCCGGTTCCAAGGGCAAGGCGACCGCTTTTGATAAGACGCACCTGTCGGATGCGCTCGGGTTCATAGAGAGCAGGGTCTCCGGACTGAATAGCCGCATCGTCGAGCTCACCAGAAAGGAAGAACGGATCGATCTGGAGATAAAGGATCTGCAGTGCCGGCTGAACAAGGTAAACCAGAACCCGGGATACAAAATCGACATCACCGGTAACGGCCGCCTGGAGATCTCCTATGTCGTCAGGGCCGCATCATGGAGGCCCGAGTACCGGGTGTATGCATCCCCCGGCGACCCGGAGCTCGCTCTCGAAACATCCGTGCAGGCCCGGCAGATGAGCGGTGTTGACTGGGACATCAAAGAGATGCTTGTATCCACGGGCAGGCCCGGAATCGGTATCCAGGCCCCAGAGCTTCAACCATGGTACCTCCGCAAGGCGAGAAAACACCCGGCCAAGCTCCAGGCCGAAGCCTCCGACACGGCACAAAAGGCGGAGGCCGGAACCATAGAAGATGCCCAAGTCCCGGTCGAAGCGACAAGCACATCATATCTCATCGGTGCGGCAGAAAACATCCACCTGGCTGGGGATGGAACACCTGCAGCGGTTAAAATCTCCAAACAAGCACTCAAGGCCGATTTCTCCCTTATGAGTGTGCCCAAGTACAGCCGGTATGCCTATCTCAGGACAGAGTTCATGCTGAAAGGCGATGCACCACTCGTACCCGGGCCGTACTCCTCCTTCGTGGACAATGTCTATTCAGGCAGGGGTGAAATGAGACGTTTCGAGCCCGGCCAGAAGATCTCCCTGGACCTCGGAGTGGATGAAGGCGTCAAGGTCGAGAGGAAAGAGACACAGGCCTTCCGCGACAAAACCATTGGAGGCAGGAACAGGGTAACCTATACCTGTGAGATCACCCTGGAGAACACCCGCAGCAAGAATGCCCTTCTCACGGTAAAAGACCAGGTGCCTGTCTCACAGGATAAGGGCATCGTGGTGGATCTCATCAAGACCGCCCCTGAAATACAGCCTGATCAGGACGGCATACTCACCTGGTCCCTGGACCTGGAGCCGCATAAGAAAGCCAAGGCCGTGTTCTCGTACTCGATTACCGGCAATAATATTAACCCGGACTGAGGCAAAAAAATAGCTGTGTGAGTAATATTATGATCCGACGGGGATATTATGAACTTGGTCGGGACGAGAGGATTTGAAAATAACTGTTTAATATTACATCTGAGTTTTTGAAATCATCCATTTGTATTGGGTTACACTGTAAACTATAATTCATTTTTTATTCCGTATGAGATGATTGTTGCAGTTATATAATTATATAGTTATTAACATTCGCAGAGGAGGAGACAATAATGCCGACTAATATCAGAATTATCCACGCACACGACTTCATCAAAGCAACCCCAGACGGACTACTCGATTTCGAAAAGACTAAGAAACTGCTAATTGAGATCGCGTCAACATCAAACTCGTTGGCAGACCACGATATAATCCTGGACACTCGAAAGACACAGTCAGGAATGTCCGTAACAAACCTTTGGAATCTGGCGGCTGAACTCAGCAATTTTCGCAAGGCCTTTTCTCGAAAGACGGCCGTTCTCTGCCCCCAAGAACATTTTGACCATGCAGCGTTCTTCGCACTCTGTGCCCAGAACCTGGGTTTCCGAATCAAGGCATTCACTTCTTTCGAAGAAGCAATAGGATGGTTGATTATGAATGGGACATGAAGCCTGACCACTAAGGATTGAGACGACGAGAAAGGCCGTATCCAACCCATTTATTATTGACTCCATCGAGAACATTTCGGATAGTCTTTGCTAACTCCGTTTTCGCTAGCGGTTTCAAGACAAATGCCCGAACCCCTATACTTTTTAACCATTACTCAGTTATGTTTTCACTGAATCCTGTGCATATAATAATTGGGATATCGTGACGGAAATCAGTCTCTCTCTTTATTGACAGTTATCGTAAGGAGCTCATGCTACTCAGAATTCTTCGAAACTCTGGTCTTTCATAGTTGGCTCAACAGGGGCCACCTCAATATTCTTGTACTGATGCCGTTTATTTGACGAAGCTTTCACGGTATCAATCATTTTCATTCCGAATTCTTGAGCATGTTTATCTACTTCTGAAACTTTGTAGTGTTTAATTAAAGCAGAAAGCACCTGCGACTCTGCACTCAGGGTATCTGATGTACTGGCAAGCTCCTCTGCTGTGGATGCGTTCTGTTGTGTTGTGCTGTCAATCTGGGAGAGGGCACGGTTCACTTCATCAACACCTGTAGCCTGTTCTGCGGTAGAAACAGCAATATGGTCTACACTCGTGGAGAGATCCCCTATGTAAGCAATCATTTGGCTGAGTGATTCTACTGATTTTTTAACGATCTCATCCCCGACACGCACCTTCTGTTCTGAATCCTCTATAAGAACCTTGATCTGCCTTGCCGCCTCTGCAGACTTCTGTGCAAGAGCCCTCACTTCGCCGGCAACCACCGCAAAACCCCTGCCATGTTCACCAGCCCGGGCAGCCTCTACTGAAGCATTGAGAGCCAGCAAATTGGTTTGGAAAGCCACCTCGTTAACCGTGACAATGATATCTCCGATCTTATGGGAAGCTGAAGAGATCTCCTCCATGGCTATAATGAGTTTCTTTGAGGCGTCACTGTTTGCACTGGCAGTTTCCACCATGCTCTTGGCTTTGGAGCTGCCCTCATCAGCACTCATGGAATTCTGTTTGATAGAGGAGGTCATCTGTTCGATGGTTGCAGCCACCTGCTCGATGGCAGATGCTTGTTCCTGGGTAGTTTGGGAGAGCCCATGAGATTCGGATGAAACTTCATGAACAGCACCATCAAGCTTGATCACTAAATCCTTGATCTTGATAACTCCCGCTTCAAGATTGCTGACGAACTGATTAAACTCGTTTGCAAGATCACCGACTTCGTCAGACCTTCCCGTATGAATCCTTGTGGTAAGATCTCCCTCAGCCAGATTCCTGAACTTTTCCTGGACGTTTTGAAGGGGCTTAGTGATCAGTATCTTAATAACCCCGAATACTCCCACTGCGACTATAACGGCTATCCCCATTATTAACAGTGCCACATGGATCATTAGCTTATCATAAGAGGCAAAGAACTCGCTTTCCTTTACACCGGCATAGAGCGCGCCGATGATTTCTCCTTGCTTATTTTTAATGGGATCATAAGCGGTGAAATATGGGGTGCCAAGTATGTTTGTCTCTCCACGGTAAGGTTTGCCCTCCTTGAAGATAGCATCATAAGCAGGCCCCTGAAGTTTGGTTCCCACAGCACGGGTACCGTCAGCCTTCTCGACATTGGTAGATACTCTTGTATCTTTCATGAATATGGTGGCTGTACCTCCACAGAGATGCTTCAGTTTGTCAGGGAGCTCATAGTTCTTGTTGACGACATAATCACCAACTAAGAGGCTATCTCCTTTGATTTGAAACTCTCCACCTTTATGAGACAAAAGCTCCCAGAAAACCTTGATTCTCATTTCCTGATTTTCGTATGCAATCCTCTTGAGCTCATTATGGAAATTATAAAAACAGATAATCGTGGTCAACAAAAGGACGCCTGCGACAGATCCAAAGGTAAGTGTTGCCAGCACATGGGTGAGTCTCAGTTTTCTCATT
>DATKLV010000074.1:0-2916 GCA_035542255.1 Desulfomonilia bacterium
TCTTCCACGAAGATGAGCACGCAAACCTGGGCATGGGTCGTATCGTAATCTACGTTCAGTGTGTCTTCCGTGCTCTTGATGATGGCCAGCAGAAGATCGGCGTTCCCCGACCAGATGAAGACCTTGTCGATCCCCTCGTAACGCATGGCTTCACTGGATGTTTGGATGCCTCTGAGGCTGTGCGCCAGGAGGTAGACAGGCAAATCGGGCATCTTCTCCTTGATCTTCTTGCCCAGCGTGAAGGCATCCATATCTTCGAGATTCGGCATGGTAATGACCAGATCGAAGTTTCTCTCGTCCAGGAGTTTGAGAGCATGAAGGGCGGATGAGGTCCGAGTCACCCGGGGTGGCTGTGAAAGGTTCAGGCCGCTGTATTCCGAGATGATCCTGGATGCCAGCGTCACGTCTTCTTCGATGATGAATGCATCGTATCGGCTTGAGACCAGCAGGATCTCACGGACCTTTGCAGACATCAGCTCCAGGAACACCTTGAAGTTAAGATGGTATTTGCCGGACAGCTCACGCTCTTTCAGTTTCATGAAAAACCTCCATCACCAAGGTGCCTACGGTTCATAATACGGCCAATGCAGCATCAAGCAAGAAAACCATGGAGGCTCTTTTAAGTACACTTCTCTCCTCTGGTACGTTCATGGAATATCACGGCGGTTCCCATACAGAGAGGAACCGCCGCCCCATGCACGGTATTGATTTTCTCTACACGATGCCCTGGGCCATCATGGCATCGGCGACCTTCACGAAGCCTGCGATGTTGGCACCATTAACATAATTGCCCGGACTGCCGTATGTTGACGAGGCATTCACGCAGGCCGAGTGGATGGCCTTCATGATCATCCTCAAGCGGTTGTCGACCTCTTCCCGGGTCCAGTTCAGCCGCATGCTGTTCTGGGTCATCTCCAGGCCGGACACGGATACACCGCCCGCGTTCGCCGCCTTGCCGGGACCGTAGAGGATCTTCTTATCGAGGAAGATCTCGACACCGTCAGGCGTTGTCGGCATGTTGGCGCCTTCACTCACGACGTAGACACCGTTCTTTAAGAGGTTAGCCGCGTCCTTGCCGTTGATCTCGTTCTGCGTAGCGGATGGGAAAGCGCAGTCGGCCTTGTGATCCCACAGGGGGTTGAAGTCCTGGGCCGGGTCGATCGGTGTGTACACCACGCCCTTGAATTTATCGGCGTATTCTTTGATCCGACCCCTGCGGATATTCTTGAGCTCCATGATGTATGCGAGCTTGCTTCTGTCGATGCCTGCCTCGTCGTAGATGTATCCATTGGAATCAGACATGGTCACGGGTTTGCCGCCGAGGTCCAGGATCTTCTCCACGGTGTACTGGGCTACATTGCCGGAACCGGAGACTAGGCAGATCTTGCCTTCAAGAGTCTGATTCTTGGTTGAGAGCATCTCTGCCGCGAAGTAGACGGAACCGTAACCGGTGGCCTCGGGCCTTATGAGGCTGCCGCCGAAATTCAGACCTTTTCCTGTAAGAACTCCGACAAACTCGTTCCTGAGTTTCTTATACATCCCGAACAAATATCCGATCTCCCGGGCGCCCACACCGATATCACCTGCCGGGACATCGGTGAACTGGCCGACGTGCCGGAAGATCTCGCTCATGAAGCTCTGGCAGAACCGCATGACCTCGCGGTCCGACTTGCCCTTGGGGTCGAAGTTGGAACCGCCCTTTCCGCCGCCCATGGGCAAGGTGGTGAGAGAGTTTTTGAACACCTGCTCGAATGCCAGGAACTTCAGGATGGAGAGGTTCACGGACGGGTGGAACCTGAACCCGCCCTTGTAGGGGCCGATGGCGCTGTTCATCTGTATCCGGTAGCCCCGGTTCACCTGGACATCCCCCTTGTCATCAACCCAGGGGACGCGAAATATGACCAGCCGCTCCGGTTCCACCATACGGTCCAGGATCTTTTCCTTGCGGTATTCCGGGTGCTTGTCGAGAACCGGTTTCACGGACTTTACAACCTCAGTCACAGCCTGGAGAAATTCTCTTTCTCCAGGGTTGCATTCCTCACATTTCTTTAAAAAATCTTCCATAGCTTAAAGTCCTCCTTTTTCTAGTCTCGCATGCAATATTCTTATCTGTCTGTTCCGCGCAGATTCGTGAAGGATTTGGGGGTGTCCGATCCATCCTCACCCCTGGATGGATCGGACGATATGAAAAGGGGCTATGAGTATCTATCGAATGCCATGCTCATCCGCATTGCTAAATCCCCAGGTATGCTTCCCGTATGTTCGGGTTCTCCAGGAGATCCTGGCCTTTCCCTTCCATGACTATGCGGCCGTGCTCCAGGACATAACCGCGGTCCGACAGACTTAAGGAGTGCTGGACGTCCTGCTCCACCAGGAGTACCGTGGTCCCCTTGTCTGCGATCTTCCTGATCGTGGTGAATATCTCCTTGATGAGCACAGGGGCCAGACCCAGGGAAGGCTCATCCATCATGAGGATCTTGGGCAGCGCCATCATGCCCCTGCCGATGGCCACCATCTGCTGCTCGCCGCCGGAGAGCGTAATGGCCTGCTGCTTTTCCCGCTCTTCGAGCCGTGGCAGGAGTTTGTAGACGTCCTGGAGGGTCTTGGAGAGATGGTTGTAGGCCCTGGAGTTATGCGCACCGACATCCAGGTTCTCGCGGACCGTCATGAGGCTGAAGAGCTTTCTCCCCTCGGGTACATGGATAATACCCCTTTCCACAATCTTTTCGGGACGCAGGTAGTGGATGGGCTGGTTCTCGAAGATGATCTCCCCGGAGCGCGGGCGCATGAGCCCTGAAATGGTCCTGAGCATGGTGGACTTGCCTGCTCCGTTGGCACCAATGAGGCTGATGACCTCGCCTTCGTCGATGTGCAAGGACAGATCATAGATGACCTGAACATCGCCGTAGTAGCAAT
>DATKLV010000075.1:0-5447 GCA_035542255.1 Desulfomonilia bacterium
TGGAGGCGGCAGCCGTCATAGGAGAGATCACCCGCGACCATCCCGGAAGAATCGTGGTGGAGAAGTGATCGGCTTTAAACTCCTCTCCCCTGGTTCTGCCCGACGCAGCACAGCGCATTCCGCTGCTGGCAGCCGTCGGGCCGCTGCAGTTCGAGATCGTGTTTAAACCGGAACGTGTCATTCCGAGCGTAACGAGAAATCCTTCTTTAAGATCTCTCCCTTTAAGAATTCGAGATTTCATCAAGTAGTGTCATTCACTCGGAAGCGGGAATCCGTATTTTGGGGGTATGGACCCCCGCTTTCGCAAGGGTGACATTCATAATGAGTTCCTGTCACCTGGTGAGTCCATTGAGATACCTTCCGTAGGATGACATATGGAAAATGATGGTGACCGCCTCCTCGGGGCTCGTCAGGGTGATGACCGGGCAGAAAAATCACCCCCCTCGATTCTCCGGCCATCGCGGCGCAGCCGGGGTGCAGCATCATTCAATCAGACGATGACCACCGGGCACGGGGCGTTAATGATAACGTACTGGGCGACCGAGCCCAGGATGAACTTTTCGAGACGTGTCTTCTTCTCGGTCCCGATGACTATCTCGTCGGCATTGTGCTCCCGGGCGAATTGGACGATATCCTCGCCGGCGTCGTGGCCCTTGATCAGGAGGTGGGTCTCGCAGGGGATCTTTTCATTGTCAAAGATATCTTTGATGTATGCGAGCTCATTTTCCATGGCATCTATATTATTGAGCTGCGGCTCGCCTCCTTTCGGAAGAGAGGAAACCACATCGACACCGGCACTGAATGCCTTTGCATGTGTCTTCACCAGGGGCAGGGCTTCTTTCGTGTACTCCGTACCGTCATAATACATAAGGATCTTCATTCCCTTCCTCCATGAGTCATGTCTCTTGAGATATTCATAAGAATAAGGACCAGAGGTCACGAGTCAATAAGGTCAAGGCTCTCTTATACTTAGATTTGCTCGCGCGGATCGCTTTCATTGACAATATCGATATGATCCTTATTTTTATTGTTTATCAGAGAAGGGAGGAGATGGTCATGTACGAACGGTTCATGGATCTTATCAAGAGGAATGAGGCAAAAATTACAGAGAAGATCCTCAAGGATATTCGCAAGAGGGAAGAAACCAGACATTATCGGGAGATCTCTGAAGATGTAGCTTCGGAGCGCATTTCCCAGGTGATCCGCAACGTATATGAGAGGCTCGGGAACTGGCTCAACAAGAATAAGCCGAAAAACACCCTTTTCGCCTACTATTCGGATCTCGGCGCCCAGAGGTGCCGTGAGGGCATCCCGCTTGATGAGGTGGTCATGGTGCTCCTGTTGGTCAAGAGGGGGATCTGGGATGTGATCAAGGATCTGATCTCGGTGGACAGCGGATTCGACCTCAACCAGCTCGTGGAGATCAATTTCTATGTGAACCTGTTCTTTGACCGGATCATCCATTCTACTGTGGCGGGCTACCAGGCGGAGCTGGGTACCATCTGCGAGGCACAGCCCAGCAGGAAGTCGCTCATGGCAAAGATCTTCAAGAAATAAACAGGGTCCATCGGGTGTTAAACATCATTAAGTCATGATGGTTCTGGATGGGATCAAGGTCATCGACATCACCCAATTCATTTCAGGCTCACGGTGTACACAGATCCTCGCGGATATGGGGGCTGACGTGGTCAAGGTGGAGCCCCCGCAGGGCGATGCACTGAGGCTCATATTCAGCCTCATCTCGGGTGTGGAGAGGAACTATTCGGTCTTCAACCGCAACAAGTACGGGATCGCCCTTGACTGGCGTCATCCTGAGGGCATGGAGATCGTTCAAGATCTGGCACGGATGTGCGACATATTCGTGCATAACCTCATCCCGGGTACGCTGGAGAAGAATAACCTGGGTTACCCCGACCTCAAGGAGATCAACCCGAAGCTCATCTACATCGCCATATCCGGCTTCGGATCGCAAGGGAAGAACCCTGAAAGGGCGGCCTTCGACATCATAGCTCAAGCCACTTCAGGCCAGCTCTGGAACAACCTGGATGACCTTGCGCCCCCGTCGAATTACTGGGCTGACCTGGTGAGCGGAGCATATGCAGCTGTGGCGGTCCTGATGGCGCTCATCCACAGGATGAACACCGGCAGGGGTCAGTACATCGACATATCCATGCAGGACGTGCTCTATTTCAACAACTACCGGGCCATGATCGACAGGGCCATGGGTCCGGCCATGGCCCATGTGGAGCAGGTCCTGGGCAGGAAAACCAGAGACGTGATGAACTCCCCGGACCGCATGCCCTTTTACGGATTTTTCAGGTCGTTGGATGGAAAGGTCGCCATCGTGGCTCTGACGCCGCGGCAATGGAAAGACCTTGCCGAAACCGTGAACCACCCCGAACTTGCAACGGACGAGAGGTTCAGCAACATCATCGCCCAGATTCACCACCACCAGGAGGCGGTAAGCCTCATCGAGGAATGGACCATGAAGCACACCTCGCAGGAGATCATCAGGACACTTGAAGCCGGTAAAATACCCTGCGGAACTGCATATTCGACAGAGCAGGTCAATGAGGATGAGAACCTCATCGAGCGCGGCATGTTAACCTCAGTGCACCACGAAAGCTATGGGGATATCGACGTACCCGGGATTCCTTACCGTTTCTCAGAAACGCCGGGTGCCGTCCGTTCGGCCGCACCCCGGCTGGGAGAGCACAACCGCTTTATACTCGGGAAATGGCTGGGCCTCTCGGAAGACCGTATCGACGGGCTGTATGACAAGAAGGTCATTGTTTGATACACTGAATTCCTCGGGATATAATACAAAATTAATGATCAATATTTTTCTTAAAACATCAGTGAACATCCATGCCGGTTTTTGTGTAAGTGTCCCTCAGTTCTGTGTTCTTGTAATTATCCTTAATTATGATTAAATAGGCCTGTTCCGAAACCAATCTCATTGAGGGGGAATGGATATGAAGAAAAGTTTACTTGCTGTTATGCTCATGGCGGCATTGGCGTTTGTGTTTTCCAACACGGCACTGGCGGCAGACGACGGCTCGTGGGACCGGGTCAAGAAGGCGGGCAAGCTTACTATAGGCATCGATGATGCATTTCCGCCCATGGAGTTCCGCAATGAAAAGAACGAGCTTGTGGGTTTCGACATCGATGCATCAAACGAGCTCGGGAAAAGGCTTGGAATAAAGGTCGAGCATATCCCGACGGTCTGGGACACTGTCATCCTGTCATTGAAGTCCAAGAAATTCGACGTGGTCTGGTCTGCCATGTCCATAACTGCCGAGCGTGAGAAAGAGATCGCCTTCACCAAGCCCTACATCATGGAAAAGCAGATCATAGCAGTGAAGAAAGGGAACAAGAAGATCAAGGGGCTGAAGGACCTCAGCACTGAGACGGTTGTGGGTGTGCAGCTCGGCTCCACCTCCGAGGACGCGCTGAAAAAACTGAACAAGAAGTTCAAGGAGATCAAGAAGTACGACAAGAATACCGATGCCTTCATGGACCTAAAGATCGGAAGGATCGACGCCCTTGCCGTGGATGAACTTGTCGGTCGTTACTACCTTTCACAGAAGCCCGGAGAATATACGGTCCTGAAGGAAGAACTCCTTTCCGAGCCCATCGGCGTCGGCCTCAGGAAAGAGGATGTCGCCCTGAAGAACAAGATACAGAAGACTCTGGACGGCATGTTCAAAGACGGCACCATGAAGAAGCTGTCCATAAAATGGTTCGGGGATGACATCACGTCCTGGAAATAACCGTAGAACATCATTCAGGCTCAGCGTGCTCCTTGGCTCGCTGAGCCTCCTGTTCTTCAGCTCCATTTTCCCGGGTAACTCTTCTGCGCTCGCAGCCAAGTCCACTGACCAGTATGGGCTTCTGGCCAGGGGAATGCAGCTTATCCAGGAAGACAAAGGCGATGCCGCAGTCGAGGTGTTCAAGCAGGTCCCTGCCCCTGCGCCGGGAGAAGATGCCGGCATCTTCGTGCGATCGCGGATGGAGGCTGCCAAGATCCTCTTCAGCAAGAAGGATTATCAGAACAGCGCCATGATGTGCCATGAGATACTGGCCCTGCTGCCGGATAATCTCGAGGCCAGGAACCTCCTGTCCGAGATCCAGGCGACGCAGACACCTGAGTGGCTTCGTTTCCTCAAGGACATGCAGACCTTCCTGCCCACCCTGGTGAAGGCCACGGTCATGACCTTGATCCTGGTATTCATAACCATGTTCATTTCGCCCATCGGGGGTCTTTTCATAGCTCTGGGGAGGATCAGCCGCGTCAGGGTTCTCTCGTCATTTTTCTGGTGCTACATCTGGATGTTCAGAGGTACGCCGCTCCTGCTCCAGCTCTTCTTCATCTACTACGGGCTGCCGTCGCTGGGCATAACCTTCAGGCCGTTCACCGCCGCCGTGCTTGGCCTTGGGCTCAACTACTCGGCCTATCTCGCCGAAATAATGCGCGGCGCCATTGAAAGCATCGATGCCGGCCAGATGGAGGCCGCAAAGGCAATCGGTATGACCTACTGGCAGGCCATGCGCCGGATCATCGTACCCCAGACCTACAAACGGCTGGTGCCGCCTGTGGGGAACGAGTTCATTGCGCTCATCAAGGATACGGCCCTGGTGTCCACCATAGCCATGGTCGAACTCATGAGGGCCGCCAACCAGATCTTTTCCGCCACATTCAATGTCTACATACTCATCCAGGCAGCAATCATCTACCTGGTACTTACCAGTATTTTCACCGTCTCGTTCAGGAAGCTCGAAGACCGACTGGGGGTGTATGAAAACCGATGATTGAGCTTCAAGGCGTACTCAAGCGCTTCGGCAGCCTCACCGCCGTCGACCATGTGGACCTGAACATTAAGCAGGGCGAGCGGATCGTCATCATCGGTCCGTCGGGTTCCGGCAAGACCACCCTGCTCAGGATGATCAACTTTCTCGAAAAGATCGATGAGGGAAGGATCCTGCTGGACGGCAGGGAGGTGGGATACCGCCGCGACAAGAAAGGCAGGCTCGTTTTAGACAAGCAGGAGGTGATCTGCTCGCTCCGTTCCGAGATAGGCATGGTGTTCCAACACTTCCATCTTTTTCCTCACATGACCGCGCTCGGCAACGTCATGGAAGGCCCTGTCACGGTGAAGAGACAAACCAGGGAGGAGGCCAGGAGAGTCTCCATGGACCTGCTGGGCAAGGTGGGGCTGCTGGATAAGAAAGATGCCTTCCCCGCGTTTTTATCAGGCGGCCAGAAGCAGCGTGTGGCAATCGCCAGAGCACTGGCTATGAAACCGAGGCTCATGCTCTTTGATGAGCCGACATCGGCGCTTGACCCGGAGCTTGTCGGTGAGGTTTTCGGGACCATCAAGAACCTGGCTGCCGAAGGGATGACCATGGTGATCGTCACCCACCAGATGGGATTTGCCAGGGAGATG
>DATKLV010000076.1:0-6787 GCA_035542255.1 Desulfomonilia bacterium
GTCCTGATACTTTTCCGGTGTCAGGAGGTAATAGGTCTCATCCCCCTTGGTACGGTAGTACACCAACATATCAGGATTGCGCTCGATATTGTAATGCTCCCGCTTGTAAGGGCGGACCACGATCTTGTGCGTGTCGGTCGCAGGGAAACTCTCGATGATCCGGATGAAGTCGGGCATCCATTTGGGATCCATACCCCCTTCCTTCTGCTGCCGGACCAGCCAGGCATGGACGTTATCCGGTTCGAATCCGGCATCTTTCTTGAGCTGGACCGTTACCATGACCTTCTCGTCCGATACGTCGCACGGTGCGCCGTAAGCAATGGCGCAATCCACCCCGGGCATCTCCTGGGCATACTGCAGAACATTCTCGGCAGAAAAATTTTCGCCGTCCTTGCGGATCCAGTCATCGGTACGCCCGTTGAAATACAGATGACGCTTGCCGTTCATGACCCGTATATGACCCAGGTCACCCGAATGGTAGATCCCGTCTCGGAACTTCTGCGTAGTCGCCTTGGAATCGCCGAGGTAACCCTCAAACCTGAGGTTGTTGTCGCCAACCTCTCTGCAGATCTCACCCACGGCCTGGTCGTAGTTCACGAGCTGCCCGTTTGCGTCCGCGATCCCCGGGGCGCATTCCCGGCCCTGCTCATTGAGAATCATGACAGAATCCGGCGCCCGGCCCACGCACTCTATGGGGTCGCCCGGCCGGTTTGCCGTGGTGATGACGGCCTCAGTTGATCCATAGATCTCGAAGATGTGTTCCATGCCGAGGTAGCGCATCAGCTTCTTCCGGTCAACCACAGAGGCCCCGTTCCCATAGGCGAGCCTGAACCTGTTGTTCGGATGTCCCGCCAGGGCTTTCTCCACGGCCTCGCCGCTGCCGTACTTCTTTTCCAGGGCATCGATGATGTAGTGGAGCGGCTGGCCCACATAATTCATGAAGGTCACTCCGTGGGTCAGCATGTCCTCCTCGAAGGCCCTAGCACTGAAACGGCGCTTGAGCACGAAGCTGCTCCCTGCGATCATCTGCGGCAGGATGCCTATGTACCAGGCATTCGAATGGAAGAGCGGCATGGAGATATAACCACGGTCCTTCCTGGTGAGGCGGACCTCCGATTCGACGACGAACCCGGCCCCAAGGAGCTTGATGTGCGTGCAGGGGACCGCCTTGGGGAGGCTTGTGGTGCCCGAGGTGTAGATGATGAGCACCGGGCTGAAATTGTCTATGGGGACCATGGTCCGCTTGATGTCTGCGTGCGCGGCCTCCCCGACCGCACTCTCCAGCACCCGGTAACCCCTGCCGGCAACCTCGGCTTCGCTGCCGGCAAACAGGATATCCCCACGACCGAGCACGGTGATATCCGGCAGGGCGCTCTCCACCTCAGCAGCCGAACCCTCGTTCGTGATCAGGCGGGTGATCTTCGCCTGGTTGATGACCTTTGCAAGTGTTTCCCCGCGGAAGCCGGTGTTGATGGCAAAGAGGATAGAATTGCTCAAGCCTGCGCCGAGGGAGGCGAAGATGAACTCAGGGGTGTTGTCCATGTAGATCCCCAGCGAGATTCGCTCGTCTCTTCCCAGTTTTCCGCTTTCCACAAGAGCGCCGCGCTCGGCGAGGAAGAAGTCGGCATAGCGCCCAGACTGCCTGTAGACCTCCCGATAGGTATATTCCCTGCCTTCAAATATCAAGAAGGTCCGGTTGCGCCGCGGCCACAGCCACCACATATTGAGTTTGATCATGGTCCTGAAATTGACGAACGGGAAACAGATACGGATGAAGGTCTTCAAGTTGATGCGCCTCACGTCAAGCCCTCCGGCGATGAAAATCGCTCAACTATCTTGATATTCAAGAGATATTAAATGATGATGCAGGATTAGTAAATGGGAAAATAGTGTCGGGGCTGTGATATCCGATTTTCCCTTTCCAGCGCATATTCATTTAAGCCGGTTAATGGCTGTGGTCAGGTCTTGACGGCTGTTGCCCAAATATGATTTTATGAGTATAATTAACCTGATCAGAGATTCTTCGCCGCCCCTTCGTTTCACTCAGGCTTCGGCTCAGAATGACGGTAATAATCGTTTATAGCGTCATCCTGAGCGCAGCGAAGGATCTCGTCAAGGGGGTGTCATGAGGAAGAGAATCCTCATCCAGTCTGCCCGGACCTCCAAGGGCGGTTTCTACAACCATTTCAAGTCGAAGGAACAGTTGTTCCTTGAGACGCTCAGCGTGGCCCGGAAGACCTGGAGGGAGAAGAACCTTTACGGCATCGAGGTCGATATGCGGCCATTTGAAAAGATCCGGATGATACTTGAAAACTACCGCGACACTCATTTCATACCTACACGGTGGATTCAAAGAGATAGAAACGGGCAGATGATGCCGCCGGAGGGAAAGGGGAGACCGATAGGTTCTGGCATTAAGGTTCAACATCGATAACAACGGGGGTGACCATGGAAAAGAAAACGTACCAGGGGTTGGTTGTCAGAGAAACGGGAGAGAAAAAGTATGTAAGGGCCATCGAAGAGCTGTCCATCGATCACCTCCCTGCAGGGGATGTCCTGGTCAGGGTGCTCTACTCATCCCTGAACTACAAGGACATGCTCTCTGCAACGGGTAACAAGGGGGTGACAAAGAGATATCCCCACACACCGGGGATCGATGCTGCCGGCATTGTCGAGGCAAGCAGCTCAAGCGAATTCAAGCCGGGCGACGAGGTGATCGTGACAAGCTATGACCTCGGCATGAACACATCCGGAGGGCTGGGGCAGTACATCAGGGTTCCTGAAGCCTGGGTTGTCAGGAAGCCTGCCGGTCTGACGCTGCGCGAGAGCATGATCTTCGGGACCGCTGGTTTCACCGCAGCCCTTTCTGTGCTGCGCCTGACCGACTTCGGCATCAAGGCAAAGGATGAAGTCCTGGTGACTGGGGCCGCAGGCGGGGTCGGCGGTGTGGCGGTCTCCATGCTCTCCTATGCCGGAATGAATGTTACTGCGCTGAACAGCCTTGTGGATGAGAAGGAGTATCTCTTTGGGATCGGCGCTGCACGAGTAGTAGAGCCCGCGGATCTGATCGATGAAACGGGCAGGCCCCTCCTCAAGGATCAGTGGACAGGATGCGTTGAAACCCTGGGCGGCAATGTGCTCACCTCGGCAATACGCTCGATCCGCGCAAACGGCGCCATTACGTGCTGCGGCAATGTGGTGTCGGGAGATATCCACCTGACGGTCTACCCCTTCATCCTGCGCGGGGTCTCGCTGTTCGGGATCGATTCACAGAACTGTCCCATGCCGGTAAGGCTCAGGGCCTGGGACATGCTTGCAGGCGCCTGGAAATTCCCCTGGCTTGAGAAGCTTGTATCAGAGGTTAAGCTGGACGCTGTGAATGGCGCCATCGAAAATATCAGGTCAGGAAGCCACAAAGGCCGGATCATCGTAACCATGTGGGATTGAAGCAACCAGAGGAGGATGGAGTGAACCCCGGACTTATACTTCTGGAGCGCAAGGGGCATGTCGCCGTGGTCACCATCAACCGGCCCGAGAGGAAGAACGCCTTCAACGAGGCCATGTTCAGCAGGATAGGCGCCATTGCACAGGAACTCAAGGCCAGGCCTCCTCGCGCCGTGGTGATCACCGGCGCCGGCGATTCTTCGTTCTGCGCCGGGTTCGACGTGAACCCGGACAACCCCATGGTGGACAGCATCATCAAGGCCATGTCCTCAGGGGACGGTGACCCTGCGAAGCAGCTTATACGGTCGATCCGCAGGGCCATCGACGATTTCATTTCGATCCCGGTTCCGCTCATTGCAGCCTTGAATGGAAGCGCATACGGCGGGGGTGCTGAACTCGCGGCCAGGTGCGACCTGAGAGTCATGGACAAAGGCGCGGAGATCTGCTTCTCCGAGGTGCGCCTGGGTCTCATGCCGGACTGGGGGGGAGGCCCCGCACTGGCGCGTCTGATAGGCCCCTCGCGGGCAGCGGACCTGATACTCACGGCACGCAAGGTCAGCGCCCCGGAGGCCTTATCGCTGGGACTCGTGAACAGGGTCAGCGAAAAGGGCTGTGCGCTTGATGATGCCCTTACGCTCGCAGAGGCCATAGCGGAAAACGGGCCCCGGGCGGTGAGGAATGTGCTGGCCATTGTCAGGGAGACGCAGAACATCACGTACAGTGACATGCTCGATAAGGAGGAGGAGCTTGCTGCAGCGCTCATCTCCTCGGGGGAATGCGTCCACGGCGTCGGTGCGTTTTTTGAAAAGAAGAAACCCGTGTTCCCCGATATCCCATAGGCCTCTGGTTGACATGATGCCGGGGAATTTATACGGAAAGAATGCGGAGTGCGCATGAAGCTCGAACCCGAACAGGAAAGCATGCGTAGCGGTGAAAACGGGCGGATCATGGCAAAAGCTATGGAGACGGTCGTCAGGTACGGCGAGGCCTTCGGCGCGAAACGGCTCGTGCCCATCAAGAGCGCCCACCTTGCAGGGACATTCGGCATAGGTCCCTTCAGGGCGTACCTGCAGATCCTAGGGCAGATCGCATCGGAAGGGCTGAAGGTGAGGGTGCCCACCACGGTGAACCCCAGGCCGGGGTATAATCTCAATTTCATCAACCGCCGCATCGCATTTCCCAAACAGGAACCGCTGGAGGAACTCCTGGCAGCCATCGGCACAACCCCCAATTACTCCTGCGTCTGCTACGAGAAGGCGAACGTGCCCTCCTTCGGAGACCGGCTCGCCTGGGCTGAGTCGTCCGCCGTGCAGTTCGCCAACTCCGTGCTCGGGGCCCGCACCAACCGGAACTCCATACTGATGGATGTCTGCTGCGCTATCACCGGATTCACGCCCGAGTTCGGCTACCTGCTCGACGCGCACAGGAGAGGGCAGATGCTGGTCAAGCTGGATATCAAGAAGATGGACGCCCCTGCTCTCGGCTATCTGCTTGGCGAGAGGGTCGTGGACAAGGTCCCCGTCCTGGAGCATTACCCGTTCAGCCGCATCGAGCTGAAGAACATGGGAGGCTCCATGGCGGCTTCCGGCGGGGTGGCGTTGTTCCACGTGGAGGGACTCACCCCGGAAGCTCCCGGCATGAATTCGGTTTTCGACGGGCCGCCGGAGACCACCATAACCGTCACGCAGGAGGATCTTGACTCCATGCGCCTGCACAGGCCCGGGAAAGCGGACATGGTTGTCTTTGGTTGTCCCCAGATGACCTGCGCCGAAGCACTTGGTCTTGCGGAAAAATTCGCAGGGAAAAAGGCCAGGGTGCCGACCTGGTTCTGCATGGTTCCGCACGAGCTTGCCCTTTTCAGGGAGCACGTGCTGTACGGCAAGACACTCGACGCCGGTGTCATGGTCCTGGAATATTGCCCCCTGGGTGCGCTATCGCTCCGCCTGGGCAAAAAGCACATCCTTACTCCTTCGGGCAAGCTGCTGTACTACCTGAAAGGGGCGGATTACGGCACTGAAGATGACTGCCTGAGGGCCTGTGGGGTGATGCAATGATGGTTCTCAAGGGAAATCCCGTGATAAAAGGCAGGGCTTCCGGGACGGCCCTGGTCACGAAGATGCCCATGAACTTCACCGCCTCGTTCACCAAACCGAAGAATCTCCTGCCGTTCTGGCGTACGCTTGTGCAGGACTGCAACCATGATCTGTTCAACAGGAACATCAAGGGAACGGTTCTCGTGTACCCTGCAACCATCGGCTCCACCTACACCGGGATGGTTCTGCTCGAGGCGATGTACCAGGGTGCGGCGCCGGCCGCGATAATCGTTCAAAATGCCGACCCCCTATTGGTTGCAGGGTCAATACTTGCAGACGTCTGGTTTGACAAGGGCAAACCCGTGGTCGAGTACCCGTCCGAGGATATTTTCGACAAAATAAAGACTGGCGCCCGCGTTGAAGTAAACGGTGACACGGGCGAGATATTCGTATCGTAGCCCGATCAGCATACGAGCCTAAAATTAATCTGTCTCCTTTTCTTTTTGAGGCGGGACATCCCTGGAAGAATACATCAGGTTCTCCGTCATTTTCGCTGTTGCTGTTCATGCCGGAGCCATGTATTAATATAATACATCCTTACAGACCTAACTGCATCACGAGGAGGAGGATATGCCCGCACCGATGAATAAGGTCATGACCGCTCAAGAGGCCATCAGCAGGTTCGTGCACAATGGCGATCACCTGGTTATCGGAAACTATACCGTAGGGACCTGTGCTGCGCTCGTGTTCGAAGTTATCAGGCAGCAGAAGAAAGGTCTGACTCTCTACTCCCAATCAGGGGTGTTCGATGTGGAGGTGCTGGTCGCTGGCGGGTGCATTGACAAGCTCGTCACCACCTACGTCTACCGGGCAGGGGGGAAAGAGGGCGGTTCCGCGGTAGAGCGCTCGCTCAAGTCTGGGGCTCTTCAGATGGAGGACTACACCAACTTCCAGTACAATGCCCGCATGGTGGCCGGCATGCACGGCTTTTCCTTCATGCAGGTCCTGGAAGGAGCCATGGTCACCGACCTGTTCAAGAAGCGCTCGTTCATGGGGGATGACAAGTACCGCATCATCAAGTGTCCGTACACGGGAAAGGACATCCTCACAGTGCCCGCAGCAAACCCGGATGTGTGCATCGTGCACGTGCAGCGCGCCGACCGGTTCGGCAATGCACAGTACTGGGGAGCACTGGGAAGCGTTGCTTCTGCATCGCTTGCCAGCAAGCGCATCATCGTGTCATGCGAGGAGATCGTTGAGCACGACATCATCCAGTCGAGCCCGCACCTTACCGTGATCCCGGGTTACCG
>DATKLV010000077.1:0-4149 GCA_035542255.1 Desulfomonilia bacterium
AAGATCTCCTTCATCACATCACGCCGTTTCCTATATACTTCCACATCCACCCGTTCGTTCAAGCAGTCTGCCAGCACCTTCTGCATAAGTGCAGGGGCGTTGACAAATCCAAGGATACGGGTGGCAAGGATCATGGACCCAAGTATATCCTTCTTATGGCCAAGGGCCGGGTTTATGGCAATGTAGCCGATACGCTCCCCTGCCAAAGAAAGCTCTTTGGATGCCGAGGTGACGACCACGGAATTGGTGATGTGCTTGAGCAACGATGGTACCTTGACGTTGTCATATGCAATGGCCCGGTAGGGCTCATCTGAGATAACAACAATGTCCGGGTGTTTTTTGAGAAGATCGCCCATCCGCTTCAAGGTGCTCTCAGGGTACACCCTGCCCGTAGGGTTGTTGGGTGTATTGATGATAATGGCCTTGGTGCAGGGTGTGATCTTCTCTGCTATCTTGTCCATACTGGGGAGAAATTGTTCGTCACACGGGGAAATAACAAGCTTGCCGCCGTGGTTATCAACATAGAAGCCATACTCAACAAAGTAAGGACTAAGCGCAATCACCTCGTCTCCAGGGTCAAGGATGGCCTTCAATACTACGTTCAGACCACCTCCGGCCCCACATGACATGATGATGTCGTCACCTGTAAGAGGAAGTTCATAGACTCTTTCGAGATGAGCGGCAATCCTCGACCGGACATCTTCATAGCCTGCATTGGCCATGTAACCATGGAACATGGTGCCGCTCAGTGATGCCATGCGCTCAATGACCTTTCCAGGCGGTGGTACATCGGGGTTGCCCAGACTGAAATCAAATACCTTATCAGCGCCGTGGATGGATTTCAGGCGTGCACCTTCTTCAAACATCTTCCGGATCCATGAGGCCTTTTCCATGAATTGAACCATCTTCACCGAAGCGGGCATTGCCACCTCCTCATCATAAGCAGGAACAGATGATAGCAATCGTCAGGTTGAAAGTACAGGTGAATCAAACATGGTTAGACCTAGTTGAATATCCTGGTATACACGATGATGTACATTTTTTTCATTCTTGTAGGCCTGGGAAAGTGATGCTAAGGATCATTATGCCATGACAGAAAAATTCAGATCTCCATTGATCATAAACATACTTCTGATCTCGATGACTTTTGCCTTGTACTTCAATATCCTGGACAACAGCCCCACCAACTGGGACGATCCTACACTTTTTAAAAAGACCGAAATCCATAGCATAACCTGGGATAACCTCAAAACGGTGCTGACGTACCACAGCGGCTCAACCTATCAGCCCGTAAGAGACCTGAGTTATATGATCGATTTCAGCCTCTGGGGAAATGACAAGATCGTCCTTGGGTTGCATCTCCAGAGCATCTTCCTCTACATCCTCACGCTGATCGCATGTTATGCCTTTCTCCGGGAACTTCTGAAAGTCTTTTGCGACAATCCCGATAAAAATTACATCTGGGCAACACTCACAACCGTACTCTTTGCAGTGCACCCGGTACATGTGGAAGGTGTTGCATGGCTCTATGCGAGAAAGGAGCCTCTCCTGTGCCTTTTCACTTTCATAACGTTCTGGGCCTTCATCAAGGCCCGGCTTGTTTCTTGGAAATACTATCTATTGAGTATGGCTGCCCTCCTGCTTGCGATCCTGTCCAAACCCACTGCGCTTGTCACTCCGGCCGCCCTGTTCGTGCTCGATATCGCCCTGCAGGCGAAGCTGAAGGAGCCCTCGTTCTGGAAAAGACGCCTGATCATATATATTCCCATCCTTATCGTGGTGACACCGATGATGGTAAGACTGATCACCATGATGTTATCCACCGGCGGCATCAAACCCTATCATGGAGGCAACTTCTGGGTAAACCTGCTGGCTGTATCCCAGATACTCGTCAGCTATATCTCGCTTATCGGCTTTACCATAAACTATTCAGCCGACTACCCCATAACCTTGTACTTCAACCCGCACACCGTGATTCCGTGGATTTATGTGGGTCTCAATGTGCTGCTCATAGGGAGTGCCGTTTTGGCGTTCATAAAAAGATGGTATCTCTACAGCTTCTTTGTCGCCTGGTATTACATCTTCCTTCTACCGGTGTCGCACATATACCCCATCTCACAGGTCATGGCCGACCGCTATGCCCTCTTATCATCCTTGAGCTGGTGCATGCTTATCGGATACCTGCTCACCAGACTCTGGCTCATGAAACTTAAATCCGGTACGTTCTCTTCAAACTTCCCCATGGCCCTTGCCATCGGCCTGTTCAGCTTCATGACCCTCTTCTATGCCTATATGACCTTACGGCAGAACGATATCTGGCAGAACAGCCAGACTTTGTGGGAAGACACACTGGCAAAGTACCCTAATTCGAGCCCGGCTAACGTCAACCTGGCGGCAATCTATATCCACCAGGGCCGCTTTGCCGAGGTTCAGGAACTCTGTCTGAGGGCCATTAAAAACCTGCCCTATGACTACCTTGCCATGAGCAACCTCGCACTGGCGCAGATGATGATGAAGCAGTATCCCAATGCCATACACAATTATAAACAGGCTATCGAGCTTAAACCCGAGCTCACGGAGGCTCGGATGGGTCTTGCCTATGCTTACTTCGGGAACAAGAATTATGACAAGTCCTATGAGTTGTATACCACGCTCTTTAATGAACACGTATCCGGGTCCCCGGGCTTCATGATGAATGCCTATTACCAGGCCGGGTATTCTGCCTGGAAACTCGGGAAAAGAGATGAGGCCTATCGCTATCTGGCCCTGGCCGAACCGGGAATGAGACAAGACAAATTCCTCTTAAGCGATCTGGCGGGAACCTATACGAGCATGAGAGACATGAAAAAGGCCTATGAGTTGTATAGTGCCCTGTACCCGATGCTCGGTGAAGGCGACGCTAAAGACAAATTGAGCATGCTTTTGAAAAAGCTGCAGGAATATCTGAAGCAGAAGCCCAAGTGATCGTCTAATCACCTTTTTTCTTTGGAGATATCATCACCAGTGCATAGGTATTTTCCGCCCGATAAGTTTCAAGCACCACGGAACGCATACGCCCTTTTAATCCATCGAGAAACCCTCCGAGATCTGCCGTGCTAACTGCAATAAATGCAGTGCCATGAAAGGGTACGATGTCTCTGTCAACAATCATGGGGCTGGCATTCACCCTACTCATGTATCCCCGCATGACAAGGTCATCTTCATAGACGACAAGCGGGGTGTTTATGGAGATGCCTTCCATATAGGACAACTTACGATCCCATTGGTCTTCCGGGCTCAGAAAAGCCAAGTCCCCCACGACAGAGACAACTGCGATGACGATGAGGGTAAACTGGGCGGCCATCTTTCGCTGTACGGTAAATATGATGAAAAGCAGGGTTGCAGTTAAAAGACCTGCACCGGCAATAAGCTGTTCTGCATGGAGAGCAAATCCGTATCGCAGGGGGAGCAGAAGGAGGACAAGCGCAGAGGCAAATACCACGATCCCGGAAAGCACCATCATCCAAAAACCAAAGGTGCTCTTTTGTGAACCGAAGAATATACCTCGTGAAATCCAGCACCCAATTAGTGGTGCGGCAAACATCATGAGGATCGTGGCATATTGGGGCAGTCCTGACGAAGAAACCCAGAGCATGAAAAACACCATCACAATTGCTATTCGTGACGGCAGAAGTTTCCTCCAGGTCTCCTGTTCAGAGGGGCCCCCTCCATACAACCAGGCTGGGATCACCAGAAATACCCAGGGAGATGCATAGGTGATGATTGCATAGATACTCCTGAACAACCCGAGATGTTCACCCACTGAAAAGGCTCCTCCTGAAAAACCTGGGCCCAGCAAGAACCTATATGACAAGAAATAAGCTGTCATTGAACATCCTATTATAGCCAGACCCGTCAGGAGGTGTATGGAAAAGAGTTTCGAGGGTTCGAGGTCTAGCAGGATGAGCATCAACCCTGCAAGGAGAATGAATAGTAATAAAAAATAGCCACCGGTGGCGGCGGCCAAGGCAGCAAGTATGTATGAGATGATATAAAGACCTGAATTTAAGTGTTTTACATATGCCAGTGAGAAAAGTGTAAAGGCTGAGACCGCAAGGACCACAGGCAGCGCAATGAGGTTCAGCGTCCCGAACAGGGCTAAAAAACCAA
>DATKLV010000078.1:0-5660 GCA_035542255.1 Desulfomonilia bacterium
GAAAACTTTAGTAATGCTGTTTTATCTTACCCAGGGAGTTCTTGACCATTTCAGCTCCGATTTATTCCATTTCTCAATCAAAGATGATATTATTCCATACCGAGGTTCTTATGAATATCCGCGACATAGACGGGCTTGCCATAAAGGGCTTCCTGGATGCCGAAGAGGGAAAGGCGCTCTACGGGCATGCGCTCAAAGCCAGTAAATCCGGGCCTGTGCTTGAGATCGGGGGTTACTGCGGAAAATCGACCCTTTACCTGGGCCTTGCATGCAAGAAGAACGGCTCGGTGCTCTTCTCCATCGACCACCACCGGGGCTCCGAGGAGCAACAGCCGGGCCAGGAGTATTTCGATCCTGAGCTCTTTGATGAAAAGCAGGGTAAGATCGACACGTTCCCCCTCTTCCGCAGGGCCATCGAGGAGGCCGATCTCCTTGATACGGTGGTGCCCATGGTGACCACCTCGGCAGTGGCGGCGCGCATATGGTCCACACCGCTGTCCATGGTCTTCATCGACGGCTCCCACACCTATCCTGCCGGGTTTTCGGATTATGTTTCATGGTCTTCCCTGCTGGTAGGCGGCGGCATACTGGCCATCCATGACATCTTCCTCGACCCGACAAAGGGGGGCCAGGCACCGCACTATATCTACAAGCTTGCGATGGCCTCGGGGCTTTTTGAAGAGCTGCCCATGGTCAAGACCCTCGGGGTCTTGCAGAGAAGGGGGCCGGAAGATATCCCCCGGGAGCTCTTCTCAAAACGCGATTGGTAGGGTGTCCATGTCCTTGTTGTGAGTCCAGTGATAGCGGAGCATTCCGCCGGAGAGCTCGTGCCTCAGATACCCTTCATCGAAAAAGCCCTTTATGATACGATAGGCAAAAGGTTCATCCGTACCTGTCCTGCCCGCAACAGCGGCCGAAAGGAGCATGACGGGATCGGTGCCGTTGTCGGTTAGAGAGGCGATCTCCTCGATGATGTCTTCGGATAAAACCTTGTAGACCAGGTTCAACTTGCGCTGGCCCTCCACCAGGAGGTACTCACGGTCGGAGCAGGTGCCCTGCCTGTGACGCTCGAGTGTCTGTTTCCAGAGGTCTTCATTGAACCGGTCGTATTCGTCCACAAAGGCCTTCATCCCTTCGGGGTCTAGCTTCGATGTCTTCACGATCGGTGAGTTGGCATCGTAGCGGCTCCAGTCGTCGGTCAGTATCTCGATGTCGTAGTTTTCGAGCTCTTCACGCACCGTGGTGCCGGGGAAGGGGGCAAAGAAATGGTAGCCGTAGGATATGTCCAGCTCATTGGCAAAGCTCCTGGACTCTTCAAGGGTTTCCCTGCTTTCGCCCGGCAGGCCCACCATGAATGAGGCATGCGGCAGTATGTCCGCCTCTCTGCAGCACTTTACCGCATAGCGGGCCTGATCCAGGGTAATGCCCTTACGGATTAGCTTAAGCATGTCGGGGTTTCCCGATTCGATGCCGAAGCTCACACAGTCGCACCCTGCATCCCGCATGGTCTTCATGGTTTCCAGGTCAACGGTATTCACCCTGGCAAAGGCGCTCCAGCCGAAATTCACGCCCCTTTTCCTGATCTCGCCGCAGAGCTCCTTGACCCTGGCCTTGTTGGCCGTGAAAAGGTCGTCCGCAATGTTGATCCGGGTAAATCCCAGAGAGAGGATGTGCTCTATCTCGTCCACCACGAGGGACGGATTCCTGAAGCGGCCTTTGAAACCAACCATGCGCCTGCCCAGGCAGAAGATGCACCTGTTAGGACAGCCGCGGCTCGTGATGATGCTCACCGGGAATCCCAGGGCCTGATAGCGGGATATGGGCAGCAGATGCCTTGCAGGCTGTGGCAGGCCGTCGAGGTCGTGGATCAGCTCCCGGGGCTCGGTAATGACTACTTCACCCCCTTCCTTGAAGGCGACGCCCTTTATGCCGTGCCATGCCTTTCTGTCGGAGAGCACGGGTATGAGCTCCATCAGGGTCTGCTCTCCCTCGCCCTTCACGATGAGGTCCAGCTCAGGGCAGGTCGTGAACGTACCGTGGATATCGAAAGAGACATGCGGCCCGCCCATCATGGTGATGATGGACGGATTGTATCGTTTTGCGTCCTTGATGATGCGCTCGGCCTGAATGTGGTTCATGGTGACGGAGCCTGCACCCACCACGTCGGGTTTGAAGGTCTCCAGCATGGCTCCTAGCTTTTCGGGGGTGTACCTGCTCACGATGTAATCGAAGATTCGTACCGTGGCGCCTGCAGCCTCGCAGGCTGCCGCAGCGTAAGCGAGCCCCAGAGGAGGTGATGGCGCCTCTTCCAGGGGATAAGGTGTAGCGATGAGTGCGATCCTCATGTTTGTCCTCTAAATGCCTTTCTCGGGGAAGATGATCGATTTCAGCCAGCCTGTGAGCGTGTTGCTCCTGAGCATGTCCTTGTCGATCCCGATGATATCTCTTGCAAGCTTTTCCGGGTCGGAAAACCAGTCGGCCCTCGACCTCATGGGTTCCGACTGGTCGAGCTTTTTGATGACTTTGGCCGGGTTGCCTGCTGCGATGACGTTTTCCGGGATATCGCGCGTGACCACAGATCCTGCCCCGATGATGCTGTTGTCGCCGATGGAGACCCCTTTGCAGACAATCGAGCTGTCGCCTAACCAGACATTGTTGCCGATCGTGACCGGGCTGCTCGCCCCGATGTAATCCAGCCGGTCATAGATGCCGTGCCAGTCGGAATCGGTAATATAGACGCTGCTTGCCATCATGCAGCTGTCGCCCAGGGTGATGCCGGAGGCGGAACTTATGCGCACGCCCGGGCATATGAGGCTGTATTTGCCGATGCTGATGAACCCGTCGCCTTCCTGTTTGCCCCATACGGTAAGCCGCACCAGGTGATCCGGGGTGGTGATCACATTGGCGAAATCACCCAGGTCGATGGGCCAGCCGAAGACCTGGACATGCCATGGTTTCATGAATGTGCAGCCTGTTCCCAGGTGACGGAATTGAGGTCGGAGGAAGTGGCCTGCGTACCACTCGCGGTACAAAAGATCGAGCCGCTTAAGATAGTATGGTCGGTAATCCCTGCGCAAGACTCTACGCCCTCATGTCCATGGCATCCGAATAGAATGCTTTTTTGATGCTGAAGATGGGGTGATGCTTCTTGAGAAACCGGTACATGTGGGACTTGGCTTCTTCGCCGGCCGCCCAGAAGGAGTGGTTGAAGAGCTGGGAAGCAGGGGTGATATGGTAGATGGCGTCCGTGGCCATCATGACCGCCGCGTTTGTCCAGGAGAGCTTCTCTTCAGGCCAGATGACCATGTCCGGGAAGGTGAAACCGCACCAGAAAGTGTCATCGTTGTGCTTCTTGTTCTCGATCCAGCCCAGCACGATGGCAGCCTTCTCGACCTCGCCCATGGCGGCCAGGGTAAGGATGAGCTCGGAGGTCTCGGCAATGGTCACCCACGGGTTGTCGGACACGCACCGGGTGCCGAGCCCCTCCACCATGAACTTGTTCCATGATCTGTCTATACGCTTCTTGGCCTCACCTTCCGTGACCGCACCGCAGAGCACGGGATAGAACCAGTCCATGGAGTAGCGCGACTTGGTACGGTCGAAGAGGTGAGGGCGGTAGCGTAAAGCGTCGCCCAGTCTCTGCAGGGCCGACTGCCATCCGGGCTTGCTTTCGCCCAGCAGAAGCGCCAGGACCAGCGCACACTTGAGGCTCATGAAGATGGAGCTGCATGCGGTGACGAGCGCCACGGGGTCCACCGTGCCCTGGGGGCTCCTGGCCCAGAAGATTTCACCGCCCGTTGCCTGGAGGTCCACCGCAAAGTCGATCCCCTTATTGACCGTAGGCCAGATATATTCGAGGAACCGCCTGTCCTGGGTTATAAGATAGTAGTGGAACACGCCCACGGCTATATAGGATGACATGTTGGATTCTCTGGTGAGGTCTTCGGGTTTCCCGTCACGGTATGAAGAGTACCAGGAGCCGTCGTCGAGCTGGGTGGATGCGAGCCACATGAAGGCCTTGCGGGCCTTTTCGTAATGTCCGCCTATGGTCAGCCCGATGGCCGCCTCCACATGATCCCACGGATCCGTCTTCCCGTCTTTATGCCAGGGTATCTCTCCGCTCGGCCTCTGCTCCCCTGCAATGGAGTCGGCCAGGGCATCGATATCTATGGGAAGTATCAGCTTTGAACGGCAGGGGGAAGCATCATGTTCCATAGGGATCACCTTTCTTCAGATAGAGTACGATACTCTTGGCAATAAGCGGGTTCAAGGCCTTGTCCAACGCCCTAGTGAGGCGGGGCTTTCTCATGATGTCCCACACCAGGAACCGGTGATAGAGCTTCACGGGCAGTGCATCCTCGTTCTTGTGGCCCACCATGCACTTTAACCACCAGTAGGGGCTGTGCAGAGCGTGGGCCCAGCCCGTATCGATGCATGTGGTCCCTGCGCCCTCCAGCATGCTGATGAGTTTCTTTTTGTGGTAGATCCTAATGTGGCCGCCTTGTTCGTTGTGGTAGGCTTCGGAAAGCGCCCAGCAGATCCGTTCGGGCAGATACCTCGGCACACTGACCACAAGCGATTTTCCTGGTTTGAGCACCCGGATGATCTCCCGGATCGCAGTCCTGTGCTCGGGGATATGCTCGAGCACCTCCGAGCAGATCACGATGTCGAAGGATTCGTCAGCAAACGGCAGGCTCGTGACATCGCTCACCATGACGAGCGCGGAGCCTCCGCCGTCTTCACCCTCATGACGCATGATCTTCGTGGTGTTGTGCGCCTTCAGTGCATCATCCTTGTTCAGGTCGATGCCCACCACACTGACGCCCCTTGCACGGAAGGCCTCGCTCAGATGGCGTCCTCCGCCGCATCCCGCATCAAGCACCTTCGAGCCCGGCTTGAGGTCGAGCTTTGAAAAGTCAACGGTGAGCAACGAGGGCCTCCCGGTAGACTTCCACTACCTGCTTTGCGGTGTTGTGCCAGGTAAAGTTCTTCCTGACACGGTCGAATCCTGCTTCGGCAAGCAGTGCTCTTTTCCCGGGGTTATCCAGAAGGTCGACGATGGCGCTTTCGAGTGCCCGGGCGTCGCCCGGCGGGACCAGCACGCCTGCATCGCCCACCACCTCGGGCAGTGCTCCGCCCGTAGTGCTTATGACCGGAACCTTGCAGGCCATGGCCTCGCCTGCGGGCAGGCCGAACCCCTCGTAGATGGACGGGACCACGGTCATGGTGGTCCTGGCGTAGTAGTGAGCGAATTCAGAGTCGTCGATGCGTCCGGTGAAGGTTATGTAGTCATGGGCATTGAGCTTGCGCACTAGTCTTTCTATGAAGCCGTCCTTCTTGGGCGCTCCGATGACCGTCAGGTGTATATCGCGTTTCACCCGGATGGAGGCGACCGCCTCGATGAGAAAACGTAAACCCTTCAGAGGGGTGTCAGCACTGTTCGTGACCATGATGTGGTTATCAAGCCTTTTCACCCCGGGCAGGGGATGAAAGATATCGGTGTTGATACCGTTCGCCACAACGTGGAAACGGTCGCGCGGTATGGAGAAGGCCTCGCTTATGTCCGACTTGGACGCCTCGGAGACCGTGATGAGGTGGGGCAGTCTCCGGGATACGCGGCCCTGCATGCCCAGGAAAGAGTACCACCTGCGCACCTTCCA
>DATKLV010000079.1:0-3090 GCA_035542255.1 Desulfomonilia bacterium
GTACCAGGTTTATCCTCGATTCGGCTGAAAAACTCAGGAGATTGGGCGGAAACACGCTGGTTTTCGACGCCAAAGACGATATGGGTGCCATTACCTATCACAGCCCAATACCGGCCAAGTACTGCCCGAACGAGCACTATACACCTAATATCGAAGAGCTTCCTAAGATGATTGAATTCTTGCATCATCAGGGAATCCATGTGGTAGCCCGGGTAGTTGTCTTCAAGGATGAGATCATGACGAGGGCAAAGCCTGAATGGTGCATGAACAGGGAAAAGTTTTGGCTGAATCCAGGTAATCCAGAAGTACAGGAGTATGTACTGACAATAATCAGGGAACTCGCCGAGAGCGGACTGGATGAGATCCAGCTTGATTACGTGCGGTATTTCGCAGACGGTAAAACAACGGCAGGAAAGGAAGGCTTAGCAAGGACGGATGTCATTGCAGGGTTTTTAAAGAAGGTGCATGACATTACGGCACCCAAGGGTGTGCTCTTGTCAATGGACATGTTCGGCATAGTGGTCTGGCAGAGAGATGTGGATGTGCTAGTCGTAGGCCAGGATGTCATCAAGATAAAACCACATGTGGATATCATCTCTCCCATGCTCTACCCCTCACATTTCAGCGCGGGTTTTGCCGGGGTCAAAAATCCGGCTGATGATCCCTACCGTTTCGTATTCAATGGCATGAAACGGATGAAGGAGCTTGTGGGCGACGGAGTGGTCATCAGGCCATGGCTCCAGTCTTTTCCTCTCCGGGTTACACGGGGTTTTGGTCCGAAATATATCAAAACCCAGATTGAAGCCGGCAATGACGCCGGGGGTACGGGATGGCTTCTGTGGAGCCCTGGAAATCACTACAGAGATGCCTATATAGCCATGCAGAATCTTCCGAAACAGAAGACGGAAACCCATGAGGCTGGTGCTGGAACTAAGACCAAGGAGCCTCAGCTGCAGCCTCCGGCAAAGAATGCCCTACCGGCGTCTCCACCGATCGGCGCAACTCAGCAGCCCGTAACGGGACATCCATCCGGGGTCAATACACCCGCTGAAAACACAAAACCCTCTATATCTACCATCAAATCCACACCTGCACCCCCGCCTTCAGCAACTCCTGTTCCGGATCCCCGTACTAGTATTAAGTCCTGATTGATAAAAAAGAATGTTCCGTTATATTCAATGAGATGTTGAAGCAGATATTCTTCACCTGACACTTTTTCAACAACCGCCCTTGACTCTCTTTGAATGAGTATTAATCTCTTAATGCATTTGATAAGGATTCTCCACTCTATTCATATCGCTTCTGTTTGATAAATGATCTTTAATGTGGATTCGTAAGCCTGACCTTGTATTGAGTAAAACTTACAAGGAGACTTGAACGGTTGTCGCGATGGGCATGAAACAATCGTGGATACAACGCAACAAAGGAGAGTGATTATGGAAAAATCATGGGAAGCCAGGGTGGAAAAGTTACGAAGGATGTATGATAAGACTTATGAAACCGGTGCCTGGACCGGGATTGTGCTGTCACGCATGCTCTTGAATGTCATGCCTTCTCCAATAAGAAAAAGGATGGAACGTCCAGTGCTCCATTTTGATGACAGAAGGCATGATAGAAGACTCCATGTTGACAGGAGTGTTACCTGTATGAAGGATGGACAGGAAACGGAGAATGCCCACCTGATCAACATCAGTATCGGGGGTATGTACGTAGAGATGGATAACCCGTCTGATGTGGGTCAGGAATTATTCTTCAATATCACGGGTAGAAATCTCGGTCAGATCATGCGAGTGAAGGGCCGGGTGATGAGGAGATCGGAACGAGGTATGGCTATCCAGTTCTCCTGAACCGGTACTTATTCCCATTTCTCAATAAAAGATGATATCGATAAGGCCGGGAAGAGGCGACTTGAAGTGTACCTATGAGTATACATCGAGGAGCCCCATACGCTTCAGAACATAATGAGCTTTGATTTAGAAATGTAATTACATCGTTTCTTTATCATGGTGGATATTATACTTCCTGATTTTGTAGTGCATGACCCTGCGGGATATTCCAAGGATCTGAGCAGCATCTTTCTGGACCCAGTTGGACTTCTTCAAAGCCTGGATAAGCATGGCCTTCTCATGGGCCTCAATCGGGTTAAGTCCTTCTGAAGAAGATGAAACATGCGGGGTGCTGTCGAACAGCCCGGAGGGCAGAATCTCTTCCGGGGTAATGATGGAGCCTTTACTGAGAACAACCGCAGACTGTATGATGTTCTTCAACTCTCTTACGTTGCCCGGCCAATGATGGGCAAGGAGCATATCCATGGCCTCACGGCTGAAACCGGTTACACTCTTTCCGGTCTTATTGCTGAATTCTGTAAGAAAGACCTGAGCCAGACCGATGATATCCTCCTTGCGCTCTCTGAGCGGTGGCAGGTTTATAGTGAAGACCTTGAGCCGATAAAAGAGATCTTCACGGAATTCACCTCTTTCCACCTTTGCCTTGAGATCGATATTGGTAGCGGCAATCGCACGGATGTCCACATGCTTCTGGTTGATCTCACCCAAGCGTCTGAACTCACCCGTTTCCAGCACCCGCAGGAGCCTGGTCTGCATCTCAGGTGAGATATTGCCTATCTCATCGAGAAACAACGTCCCGCCATCTGCTTCTTCTATGATACCGCGTTTTTCTTTAACAGCCCCGGTAAATGCACCTCGTCCATATCCGAACAACTCCGCCTCGATGAGGGAGGAAGGGGTGGCTCCGCAATCCATTATAACAAGCTTACCCTCACGTCTTTTACTCTCATAATGGACCATCCTTGCAATAAGCTCTTTACCCGTGCCTGATTCCCCTAGAATAAGCACAGTTGCATCCGATGAGCTTACCTGGCGGGCAAGGGCCAGAATCTTTTTCATAGCAGAGCTTTCAGCGAAGATGTGCTGCTCGATACCGTCCCCGATCTCCTGTTCCAGGAAACGTACCCTCTGCTTGAGCCCGCGTTTTTCAATGGCCTTGTCAATTTTTGCCCCAAGCTCGATTGCCTCAAACGGCTTAACGAGATAGTCATGGGCGCCTTCTTTAATGGCCTCAACTGCACCT
>DATKLV010000080.1:0-5412 GCA_035542255.1 Desulfomonilia bacterium
AGTGCTTTCTGCAGCATTGCTCATGCCGATGGACAAGAATCTTATGGATATGTCCCGGCATGTGCCAGGAATAACCAAGAGGTCCTTAACCCCGAGAGGATCACCGGAAGCCTTGATCCATAGTAATGACAAGACCTCAAAGGGTGTTGCACTTGCGGGATTACAGAAGATATCCATCCAGGACCAGTCAGGTGAGGCCGAAGCCGTTCCTCCGGATATGGGGGATCAAAAAAAGACCATGGGCGTCACGGTGGTGGTGGGCCCCGGTGATACGGTTGCAAAGCTCGCTGCCAGGCATTACGGAAGAGTGGATTTTGCTATCCTGGATATCGTGAGAAAGGCGAACCGCAAGCTTGGAAACATCGACCTGATCTATGAAGGCCAGAAGATTTATCTGCCCCCCATGACGGATGTCTCCCGGATCCTCTTCACGGTTAGCGTGGCATCCTACCATTCCATCAATGAAGCCACGGCCGTGTTCCTCGATCTCGTGAAAAAAGGTTTTCAGGCCACGATCTACCCGCACCTGGACAGTAAGGGCAATGTCTGGTATCGCGTCACCATAGGAACCTTCCCTGACCAGGATAAGGCAGATGAATATACGAACAGGCTCAAGGCAGAGGGTTTTCTGTATGCCAAAGCTGTAAGGGTGAGCATGGAGGGATAAACAGTGCATATATTGAAGGCATTAGAAAAGCGGGATAAGGATTTCATGAGGGAAACCGGCACCTCGGGCCCTCTTGACGATCATCTCTACATGCACCATATGCCTTATTCCTATACGGCGGAACAGATCAGGAAGATCAGGACCTTTATCTTCCATATGACGGACAGGCCCGTGCCGAGGGTGATCATGATAACCAGCGCCCTGCCGGGTGAAGGCAAGAGCCTTATCGCAGCGAACCTGGCCATTGCCATAGCAAAAGGGGAAGACCAGCAGGTCCTGCTTGTGGATTGCGATCTGAGAAAACCCTCTCTGCATGGACTTTTCAGATATGCTCCATCCATGGGTGTGAGCGAGATCATCCAGGGAAAGGCGGAGGTGCCCGAGTGTCTCAGAGCAACCCCCATTGACAAGCTGACCCTCCTGCCTGCAGCAAAGAAACCGCCGACCAACCCTTCAGAGCTGCTTGAATCAAAAAAGACCGGCGTCCTCATCAAAAAGCTTTCTGAGTATGACAGCAGCAGATACATCATCATCGATACACCACCTATTCAGGCGACTGTCGATCCGAAGATCCTGGCCGACGTGGTCGAAGGGATCATCGTGGTGGCCAGGTATCACTACACCCGGGAGTCCGAATTCAAGATGGCCATGGAGGCCCTGCCCAGGGATAAGATACTGGGGACGGTGCTGAACGCGGTGGATGAGCTGCCGGCGACGAAATATAAGTATAACAAGTATAAATACTACAAGAACTACTATAGCCGGTAAATGGTGATGAGTTCATACCTCTGACTCTTGTGAATACCTTTCCAATGTTGTGGCGGCTCAAGGGTATATGGTAGACTCTCTCAATGCTGACGGGCATCTCTTCCCACATTTTTCCGCCCAGGTGTCTTGTCTGCGGGGGTAATGATAAGGACGTTCACCTTGGGGTCTGTTCTGCGTGCAACAGCCTGATTCGACCCGTTCCGAAACCGGCCTGCACTGTCTGTGGTGATCCTTCAGGCACCCAGGGAGCGTGCTTGAGATGCGTGAGCGATCCGCCGCCGTTCGACCGGATGATGAGCGCTTACCTCTTTGAAGGGCCCGTCAAGGATATCATCCATTCGTTCAAGTATGCTGATGCTACCTATCACAAAAAGTATCTGGCTCGGGCCCTGTTTGATATCATCAAGGAAGAGGGCCTGTCGTGTGACCTCGTCACTTTTGTTCCCCTTCACTGGGCCAGGATGATCTCACGTGGTTATAATCAGGCGGCGCTCATCGCCGGGGAACTTGCAGGTATGCTGGGGATAAGACTCAGTTATGACGCACTGAAGAAGACGCGCGTCACACTGCCGCAGGTGGGTTTGCGCAAGCATGAACGCAAGAAGAATATCAGGGGCGCATTCATTGCGTCCGGGGTTCAGGACAAGGCGGTCATGGTTGTGGATGATGTGGTGACGACAGGGCAGACGGCCCGTGAGGTCTCTTCTGCTTTGAAAAAATCAGGAGCGAGCTATGTGCTCTTTTTAAGCGTGGGGAGGATTATTTCATGAGTCCCTTGAGGCAGCAGGGAAAGAAAGACCCCCGATATCTGGAAGACATCACCTATTCCGTTGCTACTCAGCCGGGCAATCCGGATGAACCGTTCTCGTCCAACCTCTTCATGGGGAGATATGACGAGAAAGAGCTTATGGGCCTCCTTGACCGCGTGGGAATCATCGGCATCCTCCACAAGAAGGGGTACCGGAACCTGGTGGTCAACATCATAAGGCAGGATGGCTATACATCCAGGCTCTATGTTAATTTCGATTCTCAGGACAAGGATAGCAGGCTTATCGAGCTTATCGTGCGCGAGGGTCTCTTCAGGCCCCGGGAGGTGTTCGTGCCCTCATACGATTTTTCAGCCGGGCTTTCCATGCTCCTCATCGAATGGGTGGCCCTGCAGGATCCGAGGGCTCAGTTCAGCCCGGACAAACCCAGACTGCCAGGACAGCAGTATCCGGGAATCGGTGGACTCAAGAATATACAGGAGCTCCTCTATCATCTTGGAAAATCCACTGGTAAGGATGCCATCGTGGATGTCCCTGAATACTTCCATTCAGCAGCCATTTATGCACGGTTGTACACCGAAATCTATGACCGCATGTACGCCTTTTTCTCCCCTGTTGAGGCAGGGATCATGCAGGCAATGCTCAGGGATCTTGCGGACAGACCTCTTGCGGATGTCTCCTTTGCCGTGGCCTTTGACTGCCTGCTTGATGCACGTACAGGAGAAAGTGCCAAGTGGAGGACCTCCGAACAGATCTATCCCATTTCGAAGAAACTCCAGCGTTATGTGGAAGACGATCATTACAAAGAGATTGTCATGAAGACCATGGCCGAGCATGCCTTCATGATTGACTGGGACAAGTACGAGCAGGTGAAGGCCCAAGGACTCTCAGATGAAATATAGATTCGGCGTTATCGGCCTGGGAAGAGTGGGTGGGGCGATGCTCGCTCTTCTCAGGGATGCCGGCCACATACCTGTGTGGGTAGTGTCATCCAAGGCCCGGAATCCAATCTCCCCTGTTCATTCGGATATCCCCGACTCCCCGGGAGATGTCCAGGTTGTTTTTATCGCAGTACCTGACGGTCATATCCGCAGGATCGCAGAGCGAATTCAGTCCCTGTGGGGACAATCATGTCGCGGGATCGTCTTCTTCCACTTCAGCGGCCTACTCACTTCGGACGAGCTTGCGGCACTTTCGCATGAAGGGGCTGCCACAGGGAGTCTTCATCCGCTCCAGTCCATCACCGATGCAGATCGTGCCCGGCAGATCCTGAAAGGGAGCATCTTCACCTTTGAGGGCTCGCAGGAGGCTATCGAGGCAGCCCGGGACATAGTCGGCACTATAGGCGCATTCATGCTGAGTATTTCCCGCGAGCACAAGGTTCTCTACCATGCATCCGCTGTCGTGGCATCAAATTATCTCGTGACCCTTCTCAGTCAGGCATCAGAGATCATGGCATCAATAGGCATGGACCTAAAGCACCTCATGCCGCTTATCAAAGGGACCCTGTCGAACATTGAGGAACACGGCAGCAAGGCATTGACCGGCCCGATAGCCCGAGGCGACTGGGAGACGGTACAGGCGCATGTGAACGCCCTGGTGACTACCTTCCCCGACATGCTCCAGTCGTATCTTGCTCTGGCACGGTACACTGCCCGTATTGCAGGGCAGCGTTTTCCCGAGGAGATGTTCGGCGGTTCCAAGCTGAAAGATGCCGATGATCTCCTTTATCTCCTGAAACCGAAACGGCAGCGGGGAATGAAGGTGGTATTCACAAACGGATGCTTCGACATCATCCACGCAGGCCATGTCATCTATTTGAACAAGGCCAGGGCCCTGGGTGACTGCCTCGTGGTGGGGCTCAATTCCGATGCATCGGTGAAGATGATCAAAGGGAAAGACCGGCCCGTGAACAACCAGACCGCTCGTGCAGTCGTGCTGGGCGCCCTTGAATGTGTGGATCATGTGGTTCTCTTCGAGGAGGATACCCCCCTCAAGCTCATTGAGCGCGTGAAACCCGATGTTCTGGTCAAGGGAGGCGACTGGCATGTCGACGACATCGTGGGCTCCGGCATCGTAAAATCCTCAGGAGGCCGGGTGCTGACCATCCCCTTCGAAGACGGATTCTCCACTACTTCAATCATCGAAAAGATCAGACAGGACTGATCTTTTCCGCTTGATCCCGAATCATGCTCAAAGGGGCTTGAGCAGTCCCATCTGAGACAGGTTGCCATTGCCATTGATAATGCGGTCTGTTATAGCTCTGGGGATGAACAACGATTTTGAAAGACATTTGAAAGAGATCCTGGGCAGCTCATCATCGTATACCGGGGAGATCGGGCAATATATCCTGGATTCCGGGGGAAAACGACTACGGCCGAGGATTGTAGGGCTTGTCGGCAATGCGATAGGGGTGAGCGATTCCGTGATCATGCCTTTTGCCTATACCGTCGAGCTTATGCACACTGCGAGCCTTCTTCACGATGATGTTGTGGATGGAACGGAGATCCGTCGTTCAAAACCCACAGCCAATCAGGTCTTCGGCGACAAGCCGGCCCTGCTTGCAGGTGATTTCATCTCGGCATCGGCCATGGAAACCATGTGCACACTGGGGAACATGCGCCTTGCCATGAGTGTGGTCCAGACCATTAAGAAAATGGCGGAAGGTGAGCTCAAGGAGCTGGAGCACGCAAGTTCTTTCCATGACAGCATGGAGGTGTACCTCCAGATCATTTATCTCAAAACCGCGTCCCTCTTCGAGCTCTGCAGCCTGGGGCCGGGCATCATTGCGGGTCTAGCGGAGAGCACCCTCGATGCCTTGGCATCCTTCGGCAGATACATAGGCATGGGGTTCCAGATCGTGGACGACATCATCAATGTGAGCCCTGACAAGGGTGACAATAAAGACGCATTCAACGATATCTTGGAAGGTAAATCGACACTCCCCCTGGTCATCCTCTTCAGGGAGAAGCCGGAGATTCTCGAGAAGGTTGAAACGCTTCCGGGAACCGAGGAAAAAAGGGATTATATCGTATCCGAACTGGGTCCGGACATCTTGAGAAGCAGCAGGGAATTGGCGCGGGAATACCTGGAAAAAGCAATGCGGACCCTGAAGAAAACCGGCTTCATCACCCCTGATCTCTCGGATATTCCTCAACAGATTATTGCCCAGGTTGAGAATCGATTCTGAATCCATTAAATTCAAAATCT
>DATKLV010000081.1:0-2522 GCA_035542255.1 Desulfomonilia bacterium
TACTACTTTTAGTTTATTTGCTACTATCAGTAGTATTTAAACCATCAGTTAAGTTTATGTCAAGCCAAATACAATACTTATCAGTAATGCTTAAATCGATTATATATGTAATATATTACAGAATATTGAATCTACAGTAACTTGCTCCAGCCTGTATTTCTCTTGACAAGCATAATTGCCGATGATGTATATTTAACCATCAGTAACAATATTACTTATGGTTCATTATCGAACGGTATAGACTTATAAGCTAAAGAGGTGCTTGATGCACAAACATCGAGAGGTCATCCAAGAGAGAAAGAAGAGAGAAAAAGATCAGCGCATCCAGAGCATCCTTTCTGCTGCGAAAAAGGTCTTCTTTTCAAAAGGCTACCAGAGAACCACCATGGATGAAATAGCATTTGAGGCCGAGATAAGCAAGCCTACGATATACCAATACTTCAAGACAAAGGATGAGCTCTACTCCGCGCTCATGCTCCCCTTTCTGGAAGAATTCGGCTCTTACTTCGAGAGGATCGAAAAGAAACTGATTGCAAAACGCTATGCAACCGGCAAATCCCTGGTAAAGGATTTTTTCAATTCATTCCTCAAGAGCTACAGGGCGGCGCCCGATTCTCTCAGGGTTGCCAATACCTTCTTTCAACATGCCGATCTTATCGATGAACTTAATCAGGATACCCGACTAGCCATCAGCAGCAAGGGCAGATATGATTTCGAACTCGCCAGGGGAATACTGGAAACTGCCATAGCTCAGGGTCTTATCAGAAGAATCAATCCTTATGCGCTATCGGATATCATCTGGGGCCTGCTGCTTGGGATCACCCAGGTCATGGACATGAAGGCGACAAAACATACCGATTCTGACAAGTACCTGAAATCAACACTTGCAGAGGCCGAGAAACTTCTCACCGATGCTATTGTCCTCAAATGAAAATTCATTGATAAGGTATTTCCCTTCACTACTTTCTGGTGGCAACACATGAGTGCCTTAGGGTATAAGTGCGCCTGATCTTCAACCGTTTCCGGAGGCGCTATGGAACACTGTATAGGGATAATCGGGCTCGGGTACGTAGGGCTGCCCCTGGCCGTGGAATTCGGCAAGAAGTACCCGACCACAGGATTTGACATCAATGAAAAGAGGATCACTGAACTCAGGTCTTTCATGGACAAGACCCTGGAGGTGACCGGTGACGAACTGAAAGCCGCCGCCTTGCTGAACTACACGACGGACCCTGAAGCATTGAGATCATGCAATACCTTCATCGTGACCGTTCCCACTCCCATCGATGCCTTCAACAGACCCGACATCACACTGCTGCTCAAGGCAAGCGCCACCATCGGCTCGGTCATCAAGAAAGGCGATATCGTAATCTATGAGTCCACTGTCTACCCTGGTGCCACCGAGGAAGACTGCGTTCCGGTCATTGAGAAAGTTTCAGGCCTGAAATTTAACCAGGACTTTTTCTGCGGATACAGCCCCGAGCGTATCAATCCTGGGGACAGGACGCACCGCGTTACGAATATCAAGAAGGTTACATCCGGCTCTACTCCGGAGGTTGCCAAGATAGTTGACGATCTGTATCGCTCCATCATCACCGTTGGAACTCACCCTGCTCCTTCCATAAAGGTTGCCGAAGCCGCCAAGGTGATCGAGAATGCGCAGCGCGACATCAACATTGCCTTTGTCAACGAGCTGGCCATGATATTTGCCCGCATGAATATCAGGACCGCCGATGTGCTCAACGCCGCCGGGACCAAGTGGAACTTTCTTCCGTTTTCACCCGGACTCGTAGGCGGGCACTGCATAGGGGTAGATCCCTACTACCTCACCCATAAGGCCGAGAGCCTTGGATATATTCCCCAGGTTATCCTTGCAGGTCGAAGGATCAACGACGGTATGGGCAGGTACGTGGCGACACAGCTCATCAAGATGATGATCAAGAAGTGCCATCGCATAACCGACACCAAAATCCTGGTTTTGGGTATCACCTTCAAGGAGAACTGCCCGGACATCAGGAACTCCAGAGTTATTGATGTAATTGCCCAGCTTAAGGACTTCGACTGCAAAGTTGAGGTGTTTGATCCGGTTGCGGACCCCGATGAGGTAGGGAACGAATACGGTCTTGAGATAATAACCCGAAGAGAACAGCTCACTTCCTATGAAGGCATCCTGGTGGCGGTGGCACATGATGAATTCAAGTCGCTCGACATGGGAAAACTCAAGGCCAAGGGCTGTGTTGTCTATGACGTGAAGAATATCTATCCCGAGGCAGATGCATCACTCTGATGTTACCATGAAACGGATCGGCATTCTTTCAGATACCCATATGAATAAATCCGATGCATTCCTCGAAGAGATCGTGTCAAAGCATTTTGCAGATGTGGATTTCATCATCCATGCGGGTGATTTGGTGAGCAACGAGGTGCTGGATGTTTTCAGTCAGATGGATAAAGAAGTTATTGCCGTATGCGGAAATATGGACGATTATGATGTCAGGCATGCCTTTCCCGTGTCCCGGACC
>DATKLV010000082.1:0-2428 GCA_035542255.1 Desulfomonilia bacterium
TATTATTGCTCTCGGGTATTTGCAAAATTCACAAGAACCCTTCATAATTTTACAAAAGGACAGGAGAGTGAATGGACTATAATATCTTTTTCTTCCGGTAGCGGAAAGTGTAATGGTTCATATGGAGAAGCCTGGCAGCCTTGCTTTCATTGCCCTCTGCATGCTTGAGAGCGGCTTTGATGTAACGTCGCTCATATTCCTTGACCTCCTCCATAAGATCGATGCCTTCAGGAGGGATGGTTGGGTCTTCATCAGGGAAGACGACTTTTTCTGCAGATCGCTTACCTCCTCCCAGACCTGGCATGTTCATACCCATATCCTCAAGTTTCAGTTCAGGACCTTTCCCGATAAGCACACCATGCTCTATGAGATTCTTTAACTCGCGCACATTGCCGACCCAGTGATGTTCCTGAAGGGCCTCCTTGGCGTCTTTTGAAATCCTGGTATATTTTTTATGAAACTTTGTGCTGAACATATCGAGAAAATACTTCGCCAGGGGGATAATGTCCCCTCTCCGCTCATTGAGAGACGGAACGTGGACTGTAACCACACCCAGCCTGAAATAAAGGTCATTCCTGAATAGACCCTGCTCCATCATATCATTCAGGTCCTTGTTGGTTGCGGAAACTATCCGGGTCCGGATATGGCGCTTCCGGGTTGAACCTACCCGGTAGAATTCACCGTCTTCCAGGAAGCGCAGGAGTTTTGCCTGGGCCTGAAGGCTCAAGTCTCCCACCTCGTCGAGGAAAAGTGTCCCGTCTGCCGCCTCCTCGATGATGCCTCTTTTCCCTAAAGGGCTTGCACCGCTGAAGGCACCCTTCTCATAACCGAAGAGCTCGCTCTCGATGAGGTCTTTGGGGATGGCTGCGCAATTGAGCGTCAGGAAAGGACCCTTGAAGTTGGGGCTGCGGAAGTGAATGGCGCCTGCAATGAGTTCCTTGCCTGTACCTGTCTCGCCCAGTATTAGTATAGGTGTATCGGGGCTAAGGGCAGCTTTGGTTATGAATTCCATAACCTCCTGAATCTCATCACTCCGGGCAATAAAGAAGGGCATGTTGTCTTTGAGGTAGTGTTCCTGGAGTAGCCTCACTTCCTTTCTGAGACGGATGGACTCCATGGCGTTCTGAATGGTGACCCTCAGGCCGTCCATGACGATCGGTTTGACCACATAGTCATGCGCTCCGAGCTTCATGGCCGATATAACGGTTTTGATGTCTTCGTATGCGGTGATCATGACCACCAGCATTTCGGGGTAGAGGTCTTTTATCCTGGCCAGGGCCTCAATGCCGTTCATCCCCGGAAGTCCGATATCGAGCAGAATAAGGTCTGGAGGGGCGGTCCTGATCGCATCAAGGGCCTCCTCTGCTGCAGCAAAGGTCCTGATATCATACTCGTCTTCCAGGGCTGTGCTGATTCCATCCCTGATTGTCTCCTCATCATCAATGAGAATGAGAGAAAACCTCATCGTGCAGCCTCCCTATGATTCATTTACAGGTATTTTAAAACGAAATTCAGCCCCGCCAAGTTTGCTGGAGTAGGATACACTAAGGTTCCCTCCATGATCGTGGATTATCCTCTGGCAAAGGCTCAGACCTATGCCGGTGGAACTGCTCTTTGTCGTGAAGAACGGATCAAATATTTTCTGGGCCAGGTCCAAGGGTACACCGGGCCCGGAATCAGCCACCGTAACCAATATTGATCCTCCTTTAAGCGAAGTGCTTACCTCGATCTTCTTCCCCCGGCCCATGTCCTTCATGGCCTCTGCGGCATTCGTGACGAGATTGAGGATTACCTGCTCGATGAGCTGGGGATCGGCCAGGCATGCAGGAAGATCTTTTGTAAGATCCATTAATATCTCGATCTCGGTCTTTCTGAGCATGACAGAGGAGAGCCCCAGGGCATCTTCTATGGGCCTGTTGACATCAATGTGAATGAGCTTCGGCTCAGAGGGCTTGGAAAAATCCATGACCCTTCTGATGACGGACTCGATCTTGGATGAAGCGGACTGGATTTTTTCGAGAACTGCCTTCAGCTTCTTTCTGTCCCCACCTTTTTCCAGAATCTGTTCAGCAGTATCGAGATAGATGTTGATTCCTGATAAGGGATTTCGGATCTCATGGGCGATGCCTGCAGCCACATGACCCAGGGATACCATCCTGTCCTGGATATTCAAAAGGCGCTCCAGCTCTCTTGCCTTGGTCATATCCATCATGTCAGTCAATACTGCGTTCCTCCCCTGGTACTCAATGAGGCCCGTACGGCAGTGGAGCAATTTCACATCAAATTCACTCGTGGATTCACCCGGGAGATCGATGAACCTGAGATCAATGCCGGCATGTTGGGCATTGCCTGAAAGGGCCGATAGATACATTTCATGGAGCTTTTCTCTGTCATCAGGGTGGATCTTATCATACATCGATGGAAGTTT
>DATKLV010000083.1:0-11967 GCA_035542255.1 Desulfomonilia bacterium
AGACCTCAAAGGCCGCATCACTTTTTTCAACAGCGCCCTCACAAGGATTCTCGGATATTCTAAAGGAGAGCTGATCGGCAAATCATACAGGGACTTGAGAGGCAGCAAGGATGCCAGAGAGATTGTTGCGATATTCAATAGTGTCTACCGGAGCGGCAAGCCTTTGGAATCCGAAGAATTGCCCGTCCTCAAAAAGGATGGATCGAAGAGGATCATCCAGCTGTCTATAACCCTGATGAGAGATGCCAGCGGCGCTCCTGTAGGATTCCGCGGCATCGTCCGTGACATGACTGACATACGGGAATCGCAGCTCGAAGTGTTACATCTCAAGGACCACCTTGAGAAATTGGTAAGCAAACGGACAGAAAAGCTGAGAAAGGCGAACCGGCTGCTCAAGAAAGAGATCGAGGACCGGAAACATGCCGAAGAAAACCTGCTCAGGGAAAAAAAATTCACTGAAGATATTATCGAGGCCATCCCGTCAGTTTTTTATGTATATGATGAAAGTGGCAAGTTTCTGAAATGGAATAAGAATATCGAGCGTATCAGCGGCTATTCTTCCGAGGAATTATATAATTCCAACTTGATGGACCACATCGAGGTAAGCGACCAAAATAATATAGCTGAAAAGACCCGTGAAGTCTTTCAGACAGGACGAACATCGGGTTATGCCACTGTCGTTACCAAGGATCGCAGGAGGATTCCCTACTTTTTTACAGGGCTGAAAACCAACATCAACAACAAGGATTACCTGGTGGGTGTCGGAATAGATCTCGCAGACCTCGAGGAGGCGAAGAAAGCATTGCATGAGAGCGAGGAGCGCCTCAGTCTTGCAGCAGCATCCGCAGATGCAGGTCTCTGGTCTCTGGATATCCAAACCGGAAGAATCCTGGTCACACAGAAAGCCCTTGAGCTGCATGGAGTTGCCCCTGAGACCGAATTGACCTTCGAAGGTCTGCTCAATATCATTCACCCCGAGGATCGCGATAATGTCGGGCAAGCCGTGCAGAATGCCATGCAGTTGGCAGATATGGCCAGGATCGAATACCGCATCATACTCTCTGACGGAAGGATTCGCTGGCTTTTCAGCCTCGGGCGTCCGCATTCCGGTACTTCCGGGGAATCCGACCGCCTTATGGGTGTGTCCATAGACATCACCGACCGCAAGTTCATGGAAGAACAGCTCAGGGATCGACTGCAGGAGATTGAGCGGCTCAAGGAGCAGCTGGAAAAGGAGAACATCTATCTCCGGGAAGAGGTCAGCCTGCTCTTCGAGCACGGCGACATCGTTGGCGAGAGCAAGGCCATCAGGCGGGTGCTTTCAAGTGTCGAGGATGTTGCGCCCACGGACTCCACCGTGCTCATCCTCGGCGAGACGGGCACAGGGAAAGAGCTCCTTGCCCGTGCGATCCACAACATGAGCAAAAGGAGCGAGCGGCCGCTCATCACGGTGAACTGCGCCTCCTTGCCCCCGAGCCTTATCGAGAGTGAGCTCTTCGGGAGGGAAAAGGGCGCCTTCACAGGGGCCATGACGAGAATGGCGGGCCGCTTCGAAACTGCCGACGGGTCGAGCCTCTTCCTGGACGAGATCGGCGAGCTTCCCTACGACCTGCAGAGCAAGCTGCTCAGGGTCCTGGAAACCGGGACCTTTGAGCGTCTGGGGTCTACGAAGACCATCCGGGTCAATGTCCGACTCATAGCGGCGACCAACCGCGACCTCACGGCCGCAGTGAAAGAAGGAAAGTTCAGGAAAGACCTGTTCTACAGGCTGAACGTCTTTCCCATCGTGATCCCACCGCTGCGCGAACGGACCGAAGACATCCCGGATCTGATCTGGGTGTTCGTGCGGCAGTATGAAAAAGAGCTGGGCAAGCGCATCGAAGGCATCTCCCAGAAAAGCATGGAAGCCCTCATTCGGTATCCTTGGCCAGGCAACATCCGGGAGCTCAAGAACGTCATCGAACGTGCAATGATCGTGAGCAAAAAGACCCTCGACGTATTGCTGCCTGACTCCTCCGCACAGGATGAGCCGGCAGAGAACAATCTCAAGGACATGGAGCGCAGGCATATCCTCTCCGTGCTCAAGAGCACCGGATGGCGCATTGCCGGCAAGGGTGGCGCCGCGGAAAAGCTCGGGCTCAAGCGTACGACCCTTAACAATAAGATGAAGGCCTTGGGTATATCGCGACAGGAAAATTAATGACCACATAAGGTCATAATGACCATATGTGGTCAGATTTTCTACTATCCTCATCATGTCCACTCCTTCTCCCTTTCTCCATAAAATAAATTTTTTTAAACGGTTATAGCCTAAACAGCATGCAACCTCACCTTATGGCATGGTTTCCGCAATGCTCACAAGTCACGTACATGATTTGAAAAGGGCCGAGGCCGAGGATGTCTCAAGGCCGGACCGGAAACGATTGAATTATTTCAATGAATGAGGATGGGGACAGGTAATGTGATGATTCATGCAATTGTGAGGATGGATCTAGAACCTGCAAGGCACACCGAGGCACTGGATATCCTTCATTCCTTTACTGGCCGGGTCAGGACAAAGCCGGGCTGCATGGGCTGCCACATCTATCAGGACGCAGAGAAAAAGCACGTAATCATGATCGAGGAGCTCTGGAGGGACGAAGGCGAGATGCAGCGGCACCTTCGTTCACAGGATTATCAGAATGTGCTCCTGGTCATGGAGATGGCGCAGAATACACCGGAGATCATGTTCAACGCCATTACGAGCAGTACCGGCGTAGAGACCATCGAGATGGCACGACTGGGGAATCATATATGAACTGCAGTGATGTGTAGGAGTCTGTCTCGCTAAGAATAAGAATGTGAGGAGTGTTATATGAAAGGTGATAAAAGCCCTCTTGTCGTATTTGCTGAAGTTGTTGATGGTGGAAAAATCGCCCCGTGTTTTTTTGAAACGCTCCATGCCGTTCAGAAGATAGCCGAGATATACGAATCAAAGGTCCATGCCTTGATATTGGGGCATAACGTCGCTGATATAGCCGAGGATATCAGACATTACGGCATAGATACCATCCATATAGCAGATGATGCCTGTCTTGGCGCCTATCATCCGGAATACTACCTGGCCGCGTTTCGGCAGGCATACGAGCAGATACGGCCGTGTGCAGTCTTTATGGGACACACACTTCAATCGATCGATCTTGCGCCCCGCATGGCATTTGATCTTAATGCCGGTCTTCTCACAGATTGCACGGGGATTGAGGTGGATTCCGGGGAAGTCCTCTTCTTAAAACCGGTATTCAGCTCTCATATTCTTGCCGGCTATGAAATGAAAGACAATCCTTTCATTGTTACCATGAGATCGAAATCGTTCGAGCCTGCACATCGATGGGAATTGAAGCAGGGCACCCTCAACATAATCCAGGTAACTCTTCACCAGCTGCAGGCAAAGGTCATTATAACAGACCGGGTTATGCGTGAGTCTGCGGGTATCAAGGTAGATGATGCCGAGATAATTGTCGCAGGGGGACGTGGGATAGGCAGCTCTGAGGGATTCAAGGTCCTGGCCGATCTGGCAGACACTATGGGTGCAGCCGTTGGCGCAAGCAGACCACCTGTCGACACAGGTTGGATCTCCGCAGAGTCACAGGTGGGCCAGACAGGTGCCATTGTTGCTCCTGCAGTCTATTTTGCCATCGGTATATCAGGCGCCATCCAGCATCTGGCAGGCATGTCTCAGTCAAAGAAGATAATTGCCGTCAACAAGGATGCCGAGGCGAGCATCTTCAAGGTGGCGGATTATGGTGCAGTAGGCGTTTACGAGGAGATTATCCCGGCCCTTACACAAACCATAAAAGACAATTTAAAGGCTTAAAGACCTGAGATGAGGAGGTAACCGTATGAATATTATCACATGCATCAAGCAGGTGCCTGATCACGGTGCCCCGCAGGAGTCGTTCATTATAAACATTTTAGAGAACAAGGTCGAATTCAGGGGGATTCAACCGGTCCTCTCACTCTTTGACGAGAATGCCCTGGAGGCGGCTTTGCAGATCAAAGATACAAGCAAAGAACAGGTCAAGGTCAGCATCCTGAGCGTCGGTAAGCGTATCTCAAAGCCGGTGATGAGCAAGGCATTGGCTGCAGGAGCCGACGAACTGATCATCGTCGATGATGAATCATTCGAAGCTGCTCAGATGGATAGTTATGCCACTGCGACCGCCCTGGCCGCTGCGGTGAAGAAAATTGAGAATTATGATCTGATCCTTGTGGGCAGGCAGGCTGCTGATTGGAATTCCGGTCAGGTAGGAATCGGTCTCGCCGTGAAACTGGGAATCCCGGTCATAACATTGGCAAAGAGGGTTAGTGTCTCCGGGAAGAAAGTGATCGTCGAACGGCTCATCCCCGGTGGACATGAGGTAGTTGAAGCTACTCTGCCGGCAGTAGTCATGGTCAGTAATGAGGTAGGGGAGTTGAGATATCCGACCATGATCCAGCGCAAGGATGCCAAGAACAAACCAGTTATCTCCTGGGGCATAGGGGATATCGGATACGTACCGGGGGAGAACCATAAGGTGAAGATCCGTACACTTATCAAGCCGGAACTGAAACACCGTCAATGCCGGTACATCAAAGGGGAAACTCAGTCTGATCTGGGGAAGAATCTTGCTCTGGCCTTAATGAATGACAAGGTCATCGGATAAAAAAAGGAACGGATATGAGGCCTTTGAGAGAAAGGAGGTGAAGGTATACTCAGGAAACATTCAGCCCATTGATTCTCTATACGATTTAAAAGTGATTTTATCAAAAAGGGGGATAATATGTCAGTTTTAGATGAGTTACAGAAAATAGTCGGCAAGAATTACTTCTCCGATGACAATGAAACCCTCACTGAGTACGGCAAGGACGAGAGTTTCGTGCATCCCATCAGGCCCAAGTGCGTCGTCTATCCGCAAAACGCCAACATGGTGACAGCGGTGCTCAAATGGGCCAACGAAACCAAGACTCCCGTTGTCCCGGTAAGTTCCGGCGGCCCGCATTTCCGCGGCGATACAATACCATCGATCGGCGGCGCGGCGGTCATGGATATGAGTAAGATGAAAAAGATAATCCGGGTGAGCTACCGCGAGCAGCTTGCCCTGGTGGAGCCGGGTGTCACCTTTGCGGAACTGGCTCCGGAGCTGGAGAAAGAAGGGCTGATGCCCCATATGCCGCTGGTTCCGAGGTTCACGAAGTCAATAATCGGTAGCTACATGGAGAAAGAGCCGATCATTCAGCCCAGGCATCACTGGTGCCCGGTGGACCCGCTGCTTGCCTGCCAGCTCATCCTGGGCAGCAGCGAACTGCTGCAAACCGGATCGAGCAAGGGAGTGTGGACTCTCGAGGAGGAGTGGAAGCAGAAAAAGATGCAGAAGTGGTGGGCCTCCGAATCATACGACATCGTGAAGATTATGCAGGCCTCCCAGGGCAGCATCGGCGTGCTTACATGGTCCAGCGTCAAGTGCGCTCTGCTCCCGAAGATCCATAACCTCTTCTTTGTGCCGTGCGCGAAGATCGATCCGCTCATCGAGGTGGCCTACACGTTGCTGCGCTTCCGGTGGGGTGAGGAGCTGTTCATCGTGAATAGCCAGGTTCTTGCCTCCATCCTTGGAAAGAATGTTAAAGAGATCGCGGAAATCAGGGATTCCCTGCCGCGGTACATTCTCATTGTGGGCATCGCGGGATTCCCGGAATTCTTTCCTGAGGAGAGGGCCGAGACCCAGGAGCGCGACATCAGGGAAGTAACCGAGCGCTACGGCGTGCAGATGGTCCCCACCCTATCGGGCATTTCCGGGGAAAAGCTCAGGAAGACCCTCTACACAGTAGAGGATGAGACCTACTGGAAGATGAGGCAGAAAGGCTCTTTCCAGGATATCTTCTTTGCCACCACGCTCGACCTAGCCCCCGTGTTCATTGACGAGATGTATGCACTGGCTGCGGGTTGCGGGTATCCTTCCCAGGACATCGGGGCCTATGTGCAGCCCATGGTCCAGGGTACGAGCTGCCATCTTGAGTTCCAGCTTCCCTATGACCCGGCGAACAGCAGCGAGGCGGGCAAGGTGAAAGACCTTGTCACCAAGGGGGCGCAGGCTCTGGCAGCGAAGAACGCCTACTTCTACCGCCCCTACGGCGCGTGGAGGGATATCGCGTACGAGCGGTTCGGCGGCGAGGAATATGCGGCAATAAAAAAGATCAAATCCATATTTGATCCAAACGATATTCTCAATCCTGGCAAGGTCTGCTTCTAGGATAAAAGGGGGTTAACATGGCGTTACAAGATTATATCAATGATATGATGCGGTGCGAAAAAGATTCTGTATGCAAGTTCATACCGCTCAGTATTTTTGACTCGAAGAAATATTCGGAAATCTGTCCTTCAATCATCCGGTACAACTTCCATACTTACTCGGGGTCCGGAAGGCTGTTCCATGCCCTTGGTTTTCTCCGGGGAAGGCATGATTATTCGGATGATATGATCAACATGGTCTACAACTGTCAGATGTGCGGCGGGTGCGACGTCACCTGCAAGGCCGTACGCGACCTCGAGGTCCTGGAAACATTGATCGAGATGAGGGTGCGGTGCGTGGAAGACGGCCAGATACCAGACAATGTCCTGGAAGTTATCGATGGCCTGAAGAAAGAAAACAACATGATGATAGAAAAAAAGGCTGACCGGGGCAAGTGGGCCGACGGGCTCAAGATAAAGGATCTTGCCAAGGAGAAGGCCGAGGTCTGCTTCCATGCGGGCTGCCGGTTTTCCTATGATGACACGCTGTGGCCTACGCTCAGGGGTGCCGTTGAAGTCCTCCAGAAGGCCAAGGTGGATATCGGCATATTCGGGGCAAGTGAGAACTGCTGCGCCGGCCGGGCCTATGAGATGGGGTTCCAGGGTGAGCTCGTGAGCTTCATGCAGAGCAACCTCGATGCCTGGAAGAATGCTGGAGTCAAGGTCATCGTGACTCCCTGCTCCGACTGTTATGCCGCCTTCAAGGCATGGTATTCCCGCTTCGGGAACGCGGTCGAGGTATACCATATCACCGAGTATATCCATAAGCTCATCCAGGAAGGGAAGATAAAGTTCAAGAAATCGGTTCCCCTGCACATAACCTATCACGACCCCTGCCATCTCGGCCGCCTTTCCGAGCGCTATGAGTACAGCTCTCCAGGCAAGCCCTATATCATGGACGAGCAGCCTCTGGCAAAGGTCAAGGGGATCTGCTGCGTTTACGAAGAACCGAAGCCGTGGCGCAGGGGCGCGAATGGCATCTATGACCAGCCCCGCGAAGTACTGAAAAGCATCCCAGGGGTAAAGCTTACCGAAATGGAGCGAAGGAGATCTTGGGCCTTCTGCTGTGGGGCCGGCGGAGGGGTCATGCAGTCAAACCCCGAATATGCACAGTCCACTGCCAGATTGAGAATCGATGAGGCATTGGATACCGGAGCGGAAGCACTCGTAACCGCGTGCGGATGGTGCGAGAGGAACTTCAGGGATGCAATCAAGTCCAACGGCCACGGCATCGAGGTCTATGACATCCTGGACCTGGTTCTCAAGGCCATATAGCAAGGGGGTTGAAGATGAAAGTTTCAGAAAGAGTAAGAGACGTTCTACCCGTAATCAAGCCGAAACGGAATAAATTGCCCAAGGAAATATATGAGGCATTACAGGCAATTGTCGGGCCGGATAATATCACTGAAGATTACGGTATCGTCGATGGATACCATAATTACACGACAGGCCAGGTTCTGGGTGTGGGTACCATGATCGCACCACCTGCCGTCGTGCTCCCCGGGAGCACGGAAGAGGTGGCGGCAATACAGCGCGTGCTCTACCGCAATCACTTGAAGTGCTGCCCCATCACCACGAACTACGGGGCGCCACCGCTGTGGGGCGGCATCACCACCAAGGATATGATTTACATGGATCTTCGTAGGATGAACAAGATACTGGAGATCGACACGAAGAACATGTATGTCATCGTGGAGCCCTTTGTAAATGCAGCCCAGCTCAACGGCGAGCTGCATAAGATCGGGTACACCAACCACTGCACCGGCCCCGGCCCGACCATTTCGCCCCTTGCCACCACGACTCAGGGGTGGGGTATGGGCTTTGACTCTATATTCCAGGGATGGAGCGGCAGAAACTTCCTGGGCGGCGAATGGGTGTCTCCCACCGGCGAGATCATGAGAATAGGCGCACCGGGCTGGTTCTATCCCGACAGCCCGGGAACAAGCTTCTACGGTATTATCAGGGGCGGCATGGGTCCCCTTGGCGGCATGGGGACATTCACCAAGTGCGCCATCAAGATCTACCCGTGGGCAGGCCAGGGCGAGAAAAAGGTAGGCGATCTGCCGAAGATCCGTTGGGAGAAATTTGGCGACCGCATGAAGTCCTGGTACCTGACCTTCCCAAGCATGGATGACATGACTGAGTTCATGTACATGATCAACAAGGCCCACATCGGCTACTCCATGGACAAAAATGGTGCCGTAGCAGCTGTATTCCTCATGACCGACTCCAATGATGAGGCCTATAACATGCTCGCAACTGGTATTGTGGATGAGAGCTTCGGACCGCCCAAGGTGAACGTCGGACTGCTCATTGGGGCCTTCTCGGACAGGGAATTCAAGTATCAGGTGAAGGTCGCTGAGGAGATTTTCAGACGAAGCAATGCATCGATCAACGAAGATTTGATGGCTACATACCCCATGTGCGACGAGGTAATTTATTCCCATCTGGCATGGAATACCGGTACGGCGCAGGGCGTTTTCAAGGCTGCCGGCACATTCTATGTCGGGATCTCCTATATGGACACTACGGATGTATGTTCTATCGGGAGCATCCTGTACGGAAAAATGAAGAAGGAATACGAAGACAGGGGCCTCATGTTGCAGGAAGGAGGGGAGAGCAACTGGGCCGCATATTACGAAGGTGGGACACTGGGTGGCCTCCATACGGAAACCATCTGGCAGGGTGACAACAGTGACCTCGAGCAGATCCTGGCATGCAACGACCTGTTCTTCAAGGCATGTAAGCCGTGGATGGATCACGGGATGACGCCGTTCTGGGGCAAGCACGTGGGCCATTTCGGTCCTCTCATCGGCGGAGCCGCAGTTACTGCATACGAATACCGGTGCAAGATCAAGAAGACCTTCGACTCCAAAAACGTATTTGGAAACATACTCTATGCTCTGCCCCGCGAGGATGACTGATTACCCTAAAGGAGGTGTAAAATGGCTGCAGGAACACGACCCGATTGGGAAAATGTAGGGATGGAATTCAACAAGGATGCGATCAAGGTAATGAAGAAATTCATAGAGGGTGTTAAGGCGGCCCCAGTGGAGGAGCGGTGCCGGGCACTCATGGCGATCTTCCCGGCATGTGTCAAGCCCATCACGGATGCCCTGCCTGAAGTACTGGCTGACAAAGAGGTGAAGGACGATCTCCTGCACAGGTTCAAGGAGGCGGATAATATTTATATCGAGGTTGTCGGGGAAGACAAGGTCGGTCACGGTTATGATGTCAGTTTCAGCGACAAGACCCCATACATCGAGTTTAAGGAGAAGAAGCGCGGGAAGGATCAGTTCGGGATCCGGTTCCTCCTCAAGGACCTTATCAAAGTGTTTGAAGAGAGGATTGAAGAGGGCAGGATGACCATGGCGGACTTTCTCGACTTTTATTCCAGGGGCAAGCTCCAGCTCATCACCATTGAGCAGAGGGCGAAATGGACTGGTATGTCTCTTTTCGGCGGGCTTATGTTCTATGGGCCGCAGATCCGTGCAGTAATGCTCAGGAACAAGAAGGGCAACGGCGTGTTTGACCAGCTGAATTAGCTCATAGCGCCATGAAAGCGATAAAGCATGTGTAAATACATGACAGAATTGTCTCCATTTTTTCAGATTCATTATTTGCTTCAAGCTCAGGTTTGGGGGGGCTGACCGGTCTCATCAGCTCCCTCCGGTTTTAATCTACTGAAAGGGGATCGATATGTCGGGACAGAAACGTACCACAAAGATGAAGATCATGGCCCCTTTCAACACACCCAAAGAGATCGGCGATCTTATTGAGTGCGGTTCAACCGAGCTTTACACCGGATTGAATGACGAAGAATGGTTAAGAAAATACCCCATTGCCGGCATCAACCGGAGGGTGGAGCTCAAGTCAAACCTGAACAGCTTCAAGGAACTGGAGAGAGCGGTTAGTATTGCTCATTCCTACAGAACCAAGGTTGAGCTCACCCTGAACGAGCATTACTACACGCAGGCCCAGTACCCCCTTCTCCTGGAATATGTCAGAAAGGCCATCGATACAGGGATTGACGCCCTGATCGTCTCCGACATCTCGCTGATCCTGGTGCTGAAAGAGCAAGGACTGGATGTACCGCTGCACTTAAGCACGGGCGGTGCGGTGTTCAACTCCGAAGCGGCCCTTTTCTTTGGGAAACTGGGTATTTCACGAATAACCATCCCGCGGCATGTTACGTTGCAGGAGATCTCCTCCCTCATCGATAAGATACCGATGCTCGAGACCGCTGTGTTCATTTTGAATTCACGCTGCGCAAACATCGACGGGCTCTGCACCTTTGACCATTTGCCGTATAAATGTCCTGACCCAGGGAAGTTTCTCGGGCCAGAGGTCATCAAACAATACCCCGAGCAGGTCTTTTCCAAGGATATCATAGCTACAGGGGCCTGCATGCTGCCCTATGTAATCGAGATGGAGCGGTTCACACCGTCTTTACACGATACCCCCGATGTTCAGCAGCAAAAGAGAGAAACGGTCCTAAAAAGGCAGCAGCTGTGGATCAAACACCATATCGATAACATCCCCTGCGGGGCCTGTGCGATGTATGACCTTCACCACATGGGCGTCACAGCAGTGAAGATCGTGGGCAGAGGGTACGCCGACAAGCGCAAGATCGGGGACATCAGGTTCATCACCATGCTGCTGGACCTTCTGGACAGCGGCATACCTCGGGATGAATTCATGAAAGTCTCACGGAATCTCTACATGACGAACTACAACAAGCCCTGCAGATCCATCAACTGCTACTATCCCGAGGTTCTGCCCAAGGAGTACGACGAGGTGACCTATGAAGAATGATTTCGAGCTTGCGTTATACATAACCTCTGTCGAAGACCTGAAGCACTTTTCAACCCAATACACCCGCATCTACTTCGGGAACGAATTCTGCGAGCGTCTCATTCCGTCTGAGATAGAACTTGGCCGGGTGCTGGATTTTGTACACGACAACCACGTGGATCTCACCTTTCTCACCCCTTACGTGACGAACGAAGGAATGGACAGACTTCATCCGCTTCTGTCGCTTCTGGGTAGGCAAGGGAACACATGCGAGGTCGTTTTCAATGACTGGGGTGTGCTGGAAAGGATCAATCGGGAAAGCACCTCCCTTCAGCCGGTCATGGGCAGGCTGCTCAACAAGATGAAGCGAGGTCCCCGCCTGATGCATTTTCTGAAGCTCGTTCCTAAGGAGACGGTTGACTATTTTAAGAGCTGCAGCCTGGAAATGCCGGTTTATCAGAAGTTTCTCATGGAGAACAGGGTAACAAGGGCGGAGCTGGACAACCTACTCCAAGGTATTGACCTGGATCTTTCCGGTTCGGGCATGAGTCTCTCGCTCTACATGCCCTACGCCTACGTGACGACGACCCGTTTGTGCCTGGCCTGTCGAAGTGAAGACCCCGATTGGGAGGATAAGATCGCCCTTGTACCGTGCAGCCGCGAGTGCCGGATGTATACTTTTAAGCTCACCCACCCGGTGCTGAGCGTGCCTCTTATCAGAAAAGGAAATACCATGTTTTTTAAAAATGAGACCATGCCCAAAGGGATTGCATCTCTCGGGTTTGATCGAATCGTTTTTGAGCCGGAAGTTCCCATTTAAGGTACAAAATAAAACAATTACAGGAGGAAATAATGAAATATTGGAAGGA
>DATKLV010000084.1:0-9611 GCA_035542255.1 Desulfomonilia bacterium
CAGACCATTTGAATATGAGGATATCCCCGACAACCCGGAGATGGACCAGTGGGTCAGGGAATATTTCTCCGGGAAATCTTCCGTGCTTGAAATCCTGAATGATCTGAGTGCTTGCAGCACGCAGAACGATCTCTGTGAAGGGGTATTCAGCAGGCTGTCCGAGCGATCACCCAGCGCAGTTGTCGTCACCATGAAATGCCTGCGCCGCGATGAAGGAAGGGATCTGGCCGAAGTCTATAAATCAGATCTGAAGGTGGCACGGTATCTGATGGCACAGCACGATTTCAGGGAAGGTGTACGTGCTCGGCTCATCGATAAGGATGACCGGCCTCAATGGGACCCAGACAGCTTCGAGAAGGCGGTTTTCATGGGGCCGTTCATGCCCGAGGACGGCTGACGGGTCCGTTTCCGGATATACTTTGGCACTGTCGGCAGTCTTTTTAGGCTGTGCAGAAAGGAGGAACCATGAAGTTCGACTTTTCCAGGCTTATGGGACGTCTAGGGATCAAGACCCCCATCATCGGTTTCCATGATGCCCCGTCAATTGACGGATTCGAGCCGGTTGTTGCACCCGAGCCGAAGAAGCATGTCTGTGTCTTCGCTTTCTACAAAGACTGGCTTAAGGGAAAGACGCTGCGTATTACCAAGGACAATTTCGGATGCGGAGGTGCGGGGACCGCCCTGTGCAGCGTGGCTACCCGTTCCAGAGAGGATTACATTACCTTCCTTGCAGACACCGAGGGACTTAAAGCCGACCATGAGATCATGGGGAAATGGATCGACGAGCGCAGGACCTACAAGCAGAAGTACCCCAACATCCTCATAGGCCCTTTGCGGGAGGGCAAGGAAAACTACCTCAGGAGCGTGACCTTCTTCGTGAACCCCGACCAGCTGAGCGCACTGATCATCGGTGCGCATTATCGCAGTGTCCCTAGCGATCCTCCCGCGGTCCTGGCCCCCTTCGGGTCGGGCTGCATGGAGATGATCACGACTTTTGAAGATCTTTCGAAGCCCCAGGCCGTCATCGGGGCTACGGACATCGCCATGAGGCAGTGGCTGCCCCCCGACATCCTGGCATTCAGCGTAACTGTGCCCATGTTCGAGCAGCTCTGCTCACTGGAAGAGAGGAGCTTCCTCTACAAACCGTTTCTGAAGAACCTTCAGAAATCGAGGGAAAAGGTATAGTTACATCATTACAGTGAGGTGGAATCGATCCTTTAATACTTGTCGCCGAAAACTGCCAAGTTCCAGGGGGTGCCCATGTCAACAGACGCAGCAACGATCAAGAAGATGATCCTGTCTGAAGGTATTGATCTTGTCGGGATTGCCGATGCGGGGGACCTCATCCTTGCACATCCGCCCAGGCCGGCCCAGGCTCTCATGCCTGGTGCAAAGAGTGTGATAGTCATGGCAGTGCCGCACAGCCTAGGTGCTGTATACGCGCCGGATCTCAAGATCTGGACCAGGAACAAGATGCAGACTTCCCGGCTCCTTGACCGGGTTGCTGAAAAGGTTGGCAGATACCTTGAACGAGAAGGATTTCTCTCACTTCCCATCTCTGCTGACAAACCTGTGGAGATCCATAAGAGAGACACGGCGACCGATAAGCGGATCGGCCATACCAAAGTTTTGGGCCAGTTTTCGCTCAAACATGCGGCCATGAGCGCCGGTCTTGGCAATATCGGGAGATCGAACCTGCTCATAACCCCCCGGTTCGGTCCGCATGTAAGAATTGGTGCCGTCATCACCAAGGCCCCTTTGGAGCCTGATGAGAAGAAGCTGTATGACCCATGCCCCTCAGCCTGCAGGAAGTGCATGGAGGCCTGTCCTGTCGGGGCTCTTAGGGAAGGGGGATATGTTGTCGACCCGTGCTTCCACTACTGGACCTGGGGTTTTGAAATGGCCCCTCCTGAAAGGCTCAGGGATTGGCCTGGCTACCTCAGGATGTTGCTTAAACACAACAGGAAGAGGGATTTCATGGTGGAGTTCGGTCAGACCATGATCACGGATGTCGACAATTGTATTGCATGCATGAAGGCCTGCCCCATGGGGTCGGATTGGAATGATATACGCCCGAGCATAAGAAAGGATCATGGATAGATACTATCTGAGGAATCGGAGGGTAAGACATGCTGAGGGACATCGTGATCAAGAACAGGTCGTACCGGCGTTTTTTCCAGGACCATGCCATTTCGCAAGATGAGCTGAAAGGGCTCGTGGACCTGGCCAGGCTTTCTCCGTCGGCCGCCAATATGCAGCCACTCAAATTTTTCATCTCATCAGATCCGGAAACGAATGCACGTATTTTCCCGTTTCTGGCATGGGCTGCCTATCTCAAGGATTGGCCGGGTCCCATTGAGGGAGAGAGGCCTTCAGGCTATATCATCATCCTCGGGGACAAAAGCATCACTACCAACTTCTGGTGCAACCACGGGATAGCCGCCCAATCCATGCTGCTGGGCGCAGTCGAGAAAGGATTGGGCGGTTGCATGATTGCGGCAATCAATAAAAAAGGCCTGAGCGATGCCTTCAACATCCCCGAGCACTATGAGATCCTCCTGGTGATCGCCCTGGGAAAACCCAAGGAAGAGGTCCGAATCGAGGACCTGGGCCCGGACAGGGACATCAAATACTTCAGGGATGCATCCGGTGTCCATCATGTACCGAAGCGCTCGCTCAATGAGGTCATCGTCGAACGATTCTGACCACACAGTAGACAGGCGGTGACATCCCGCGATAAAGGGTGGATATGGACATCTATGAATTTCTTCACCTCAACAACATCCCCTATGAGCGCTACGACCATGCGGCCGTGTATACCTGTGAGCAGGCGGAAAGGCTTGGTCTAAAAACAAAGGCTGCAAAGACCAAGAACCTGTTCCTGCGTGACCGCAAGGCCGAACGGCATTTCCTGGTGAGCGTAGGTGATGAGAAGACCGTGGACATCAAAGGCCTCGAAGAGGTGCTCGGGGTCAAGGGATTGAGCTTCGCATCCGCCGGACGTCTCATGGATTTTCTCGGGCTCTTCCCAGGCTCCGTGACGATCCTGGCTGCCATGAACGATACCCGGGGAATGGTGGAGGTCATTGCGGACAGGGATCTCTGGCGGAACGATGCCATCCAGTGCCATCCACTGGTCAACACGAGCACGCTGGTCATTTCGCGCGACGACATAGAGAGGTTTCTCCTGCTAACAGGGCATATACCCTTGATCATCGATGTTCCGGGACGGTAATTAATTGTCCTTTGTAGACTTTTCCAATCCCCTTTCGTCTTACATGGCAAGAAAACAGAAAAAAAGCAGACGCGGGTAGGCATGTGCTGGTAGAATGCATTGCGATGCAGGAAGATGAAACGAATAGTGGCATACAGCACGCTGGAAACGTCGAGTACCTCGTCAGGGCCGCCCTCGATGGCGACAGGCAATCCTTCGAGGCCCTCATAGAGATGCATCAAGGAGGCATTTTCCGCATGGTTTATGCACGGATACAGTCGAAGGCGGATACTGAAGACCTGGTTCAGGACGTATTCCTCAAGGCATATCACAGCCTTGAAACGCTGCGGAACCCGGAGCTCTTCAAGGCCTGGCTGTATCGTATTGCGGTGAACAAGGTCAATGATTTCCGCAGAAGGCAGAAGTTTGCCTCTCTTTTCAGTTTCGGGGAAAAAGAAGTGGACCAGGAATATCCGGACACAAGTCCCGACAGCTATGATTACCTTGCCGGTAAGCAGTTCTGGCAACGCTTCAATGAATTCTTAAGAAAGTTGCCGACCCTTCAGCAGGAGGTCTTCAGGCTGCGGTTTCTCGACCATTTGGGCCTTCAGGAGATCGCGGTGACGCTGGGCAGGAGTGAGAGCGCGGTAAAGACCCACCTGTACAGGTCCATTGAGAAGTTCAAGAAGGAATACCCGCACGAGTCCATATCAACGGAGGAAGCCCGATGAAATACGACCGTGGTTCACACCTAAGTCCGGAGCGCATCACGCTGTCCCTCGTGGACGAGAATGACCTTGATCGGCACGAGCGCGATCACCTCGTGCACTGCGCCGAATGCAGTGAAGCCAGAAGGCACCTGGCAGGACGGCTCGAGAATCTCTCGAATCAGGCGGCCCGGTTCACCCCGGTCACCCCATTCAAGGTCAAACTGCCAGCCTCGGAGGCATCCTACGGAACCCCATGGACACTCAGATTCTACGGAGGGCTGGTTGCAGCTGCGATCTGCCTTGTGCTCGTTGTCACCCTCTCCTGGCCGCACCTGTTCACCCACAACCCGAGGCCGTACGGCAACGTGAATCTCACCGCAGAGTCGGCTGCCGATGAAAAGCTGATGAACGAGGTGAAGAATCTCTCGAATAACAGCCTCCCCGAATCGCTGCAGGGGATCGTGCCCGACCCGGGTTACAGGGACGATGAAGATGAATTCCAGGGATTCGTGGTCCCTGGAGATGCTTGATGGACGGGAAATACATGAGTGTGCATGAAAGCAATCATAAAAGGACATGATATGACGAAACGAATGCTCATCGGAATGCTGGTATGCTCGGCCTTTTTCCTGGGTGTGGTGCAGGCCCGTGGAGAGGATGTCGGGCCGGGCAGATGGTGGAGGTCCCCGGATATGGCAAGGGATATCAATCTGACGGATAAAGAAAAGCAGATTTTAGATGATATGTTTGCCAAAAACCGGGATGCGCTCATCGACATGAAGAGCGATCTGGAGAAGGAACGTCTCAAGCTGGAAGACATCCTCGACAAGGACCCGGTGGATCAGTCAGCTGCGAAGGCCCAATTCAAGAGGATAGAAGCGAAGAGACAAAGGCTTTCCGCCGAGCGATTCAACTATATCCTCGAGGTGAGAAAGCTCCTTGGCTCCGAACGCTTCCGGACCCTTTCAGGAAAATTCAGGGAGAGGATGATGCATGGACCGGACCGCATGATGCAGCGGCCGGACCGGAGAGGCCCGGGATTCAGGAATGATGAAGGGCGGCAGAAATAAGCCCTCTACTTGTAACTGTTGTAACTGATGAGAGTTAGTTGAGTAACCCCCGATAAATCCGAGTAAACAAAGAACACCTTTTTGCAAGGAGGTTAACCATGAGAGGAATAATTTCTCACATTAAGAAGGGTATTCGTTTCATCTTTTTCTTATCGATGACACTTCTCCTTATCGTCCAGGGATGCGGCGGCGGAGGCAGCTCCTCGTCAGGCGGGAGCAGCTCCGCATCGGGCCAGGCGCTCATCGGCCTTACGGATGCCGCCGGCGATTTCGTGACCTATCAGGTGGACGTGACCTCGCTCACCCTTACCAAGGAAAACGGGGCCGTGGTGGAGACACTGCCCCTGAAAACCTCGGTGGACTTCACCCAGCTGACCGACATGACGGAATTCCTGACCGCGGGTACGGTCCCCTCGGGGGTGTATACCAAGGCAATCATCACCCTTGATTATTCAAACGCCGTTATCGCGGTGGAGAATGCAGCGGGAGAGTCGGTGAATGTCCTGCCGGCGAACATCCTCGACGAAGACGGGAACCCCATCACCTCGCCGAAACAGATCACCATCGATATGCCGTCTTTCGTTGTGGCCCCGGGTGTACCTTCTCATCTTTCCCTCGACTTCGACCTTGACGCGACGAACAGCGTGACCTTTGCGGCCGATGGTACGCCCACCGTAACCGTGACTCCTGTTCTCAAGGCGAGCCTCGAACCGGATCAGGACAAGATCCAGCGCCTGAGGGGTCCGATTCAGGATGTGGATGTGGCCGGCAATTCCTTCGATATCATCCTGCGGCCCTTTATCCAGGACCTCAAAATACATGACAGGACGTTCGGTACGGTCAAGGTTACGGTGGACAGCGGTACTACCTTCAATATCGACGGGGTAATCTACACTACCGGCGGACTCCAGAAACTTGCCCAACTTGACCAAGAGTCACCATATATGGCGGTCATCGCCCATGGCCAGTTCCAGACCACGCCGCAGCTGCACTTCGTGGCCACCGAGGTGCTGGCCGGATCGAGCGTGCCGGGCGGGGCCCTGGATGTCGCCAGGGGTACGGTGATCAGCCGTTCCGGTGACGTTATAACCCTCAAAGGCGCAACCCTGATCAGGGCGGGCGGGAGCATCGTGTACAACGACAAGGTACAGGTCACCCTCGGGAACGGCACCAAGGTGAGCAGACAGCTGTCCAATGACAAGACCCTCACCAAGAACGACATCTCGGTGGGGCAGCAGGTCATGGTATTCGGGACTCTCACGAACACCGACTCCACAAACCTCCAGATGGATGCCACCGGAGGGTTTGCCCGCATGCTCCTGACCATCCTCATCGGGAGCGTGTTGGATAAGTCATCAGGCGATCTGGATATGAGCCTGCAGGCCATCGACTGGAGGAAGATCTCTCTGTTTGATTTTACCGGCACAGGCATCGATACGGCGCATGATGCCAAACCGACTGTCTATAACATCGGAACGGATTCGCTCGACCTCTCGGGGCTTTCAACCGGGACTCCGGTGAAGGTAAGGGGGTTCGTGAATGCATTCGGAACGGCGAACCCTCCGGCTGTACCCGACTTCGAAGTCCAGAGCATAGTCGACGTCTCCGATGTCCCCGGCCTGATGAATGTGGGCTGGCTGGCCGGCAGGAAGACGGCATTCAGCAGCATCACGGACCAGGGCCTCACCCTGGATCTCACCGGTGACGGGTTTTTCCATCGTATGAACAGGGTGGGGGTGATCACCGATCTGGGAGCCCTACCTTCACCGGAGATCGTACCCTTAGGTGACGGCACCGACCGGTTCCGCATCGACCAGGGCGGCGTATCGCAGGTGTATTCCTCTTTCAGCGACTTTGTCGCGGATCTCCAGGGCAGGATCGATGCAGGTGCCAAGGTTAAGCACGTCTATGCATGGGGTACCTTCGACAATGCTGCGGCAACCCTGACGGCAGGATACTTGATCGTTAAACTCATCTAGACCTGATTGTGACGGGGCGTGCGCGTATTGCACGCCCCGCCCCCTTTCGGTGGAGGAACCATTTGGGCGCGTTTGCCATACGCCACGACATGATCGTCGCCGAGATGTGTTTAGGAAAGAAGCCAGGCAACCCTAATAAGCCACCTGGCCATAGCAATGGAACTACTGAGGTACTTTCCTCTTCGGCATGTTCATTGGACACTATGAGATATTCTTCATGTTAACCTGAAGAAATCCAATAAATCCAACATAACTATTTGAAATAATTAATATATAAAATCAAATTATTTCGAGCTGTTGGCAGGTCGTGTAAAAAGTCTGGAAAAAGGGTGGAGATAACCTTATAGAAGATAAACGATAATGAATCTCCATGAGAGTTATTGCCGTCAGAAAAATGCTGCCCCGGGAGGAATTCATGGATAAGAAGATGATATACTTTGACAATAATGCCACAACGCCCCTGCATCCCGAGGTTAGGAAGGCTATCTCAGATGCGTTCGATATCTACGGCAACCCATCGAGTCTCCACGGTTTTGGGAGGCTCGCTCGCAAGTATGTGGAAGAAGCCCGGGATAAGGTGGCAAAATTCATCAGGGCAAGGCCTGACGAGATGCTGTTCGTGGGCAGCGGTTCCGAAGGCAACAATACCGTGCTCTCGATCCTCACCAGTCAGTGCGGTGCATGCGAGTTCAATGCATGTAGCGGCAAGGAGCTCATCACCACCACCATCGAGCATCCTTGTGTGCTGGAGTCATCGAAATGTCTGGGGGAGAAAGGGGTGAAGGTCCACTATCTTGATGTGGACAGGGACGGCAAGGTGGACCTCGATCAGCTCAATGATTCCATAACCCCGAAGACCGGCCTCGTCTCGATCATGATGGCAAATAACGAGATCGGCACGATCCAGGACATCAAGGCCATATCCAAGATAGTGCACGAGAAAGGTGCGTTGCTCCATACGGATGCGGTCCAGGCGGTGGGCAAGATCCCGGTTGATGTGAACGAGCTCGATGTGGATTTTCTGACACTTTCGGGCCACAAGATCTACGGCCCCAAGGGGATCGGTGCGGTGTATATCAGGAAAGGCTCTCCCTTCTGTCCGCTCATAAGAGGCGGCCACCAGGAGAGGGGTAGGCGTGCGGGCACCGAGAATACCATCGGCATCATAGCGCTGGGCAAGGCTGTGGATATGCGGGCCCTCGAGATGGCCGAAGAGGAGAAGCGCCTTCTGAAGATGAAGGAGACCTTGAGAAAGGGCATAGCGGAGGAGATCCCGGATGTGCTCTTCGTGGGTCACCCGATCGACTGCCTGCCCGGCACCCTGAACGTGTCCTTCGAAGGCGCCGAGGGTGAGGCCATCCTCCTCTACCTCGACCTCGAAGGCATCGCGGTATCCACGGGCTCGGCATGCGCTTCGGGCTCTCTCGATCCCTCGCACGTGATCCTGGCCACCGGGCTTCCTGCGGAATGCGCCCACGGGTCAATCCGCATAAGCATGGGCAGGGAAAATACCGACGATGACATCGCCTATATGCTCGATGTGCTTCCCGGGGTGATCGCCAGGATCAGGGGAATGTCCACCGCTTACACAAGGAGGAAGTAATGGAACGGGTGAACTGGGTATATACGGACAAAGTGCTCGAGCATTTCATGCATCCCAAGAACATCCTTGAGGACGAAAAATCGTATAAGGAAGACGGCAAGGGTATAACCGGAAACATCAAATGCGGCGACCAGATGATCGTGGCCATAAAAGTCGACAGGGAAAAGGGAATCATCACGGACTGCAAGTGGAAGACCTTCGGCTGTGCAAGTGCCATAGCCAGCACCTCCGTCCTGTCCGAAATGGTCAAGGGGATGAAGATCGAGGACGCCTACAAGGTCTCTCCCAGAGACATCAACAGGGAGCTCGGGGGCCTGCCCGAGCACAAGATCCACTGCAGCGTCCTCGGTGACAAGGCGCTCAGGGCCGCCATCAACGATTACTACCTGCGCAACGGCATGACCGACAAGGTGCGCACCGAAGAGGCGAGGATCGTGTGCAACTGCATGAACATCACCGACCATGAGCTCGAAGAGGCTGTGCTCGAGGGAGCAAGGACCTTCTACGAGCTTCAGGAGAAGACCAAGGTGGGAACGGTCTGCGGCGAGTGCAAGGACGATGTCGAGAGGCTCCTCGAGTTCTATAAGAACAAGCATTTCTGCAGCATTGAAGAGAAACCCTCAAATCCGTAGCACGGAGGTTTTCCATGATACCGAAACAGAAGCCTGAAGACGTCGAGAATGGTAACGTCATCAAAAGGGTTGTGGATGAGCTGTGCGAACCTGATTCGTACGACCAGGTGTATCACAGACCCACTCTCGAAGGTGCCATGCCCTCTCTCGATGCGCTGGCGGACATTGTGGAAAGGCTGCGCATGGTGATCTTTCCGGCCTATTTCAGCGATTCCGAGATGACGCTCGAAACCATGCCATACATCATAGGGAACCACCTTGAAAAGATCGAGCGCCTCCTCATCGAGCAGATCAAGCGTGGGTTCGAGTTCTCATGCGAAATGACGGAACGCCAGGCATGCATAGAATGCAACGAGCGGTCCGTCATCCTCTCGCGCAAGTTCATATCCACGATACCCAGGGT
>DATKLV010000085.1:0-10028 GCA_035542255.1 Desulfomonilia bacterium
CGTGCTTGTTCCAGTACAGGCAAATGGACCCTGGCGTATGCCCCGGCGTGTCTATGACCTCGAACTCCAGGTTCCCGACTTTAAGGTTACCTTGAGTCAGAAAGAAATCCGGCTCCGGCACCTTGTAATAATCCCCTGCCAGCTCCTTGAGATACTCAAAGTCGGTCATTCCCATGGAAAGCTGGGTGGGTTTACTGAAGAGCTGTGCAGCTTCCATGTGATCGGGGTGTGCGTGGGTGATAATGATGAGGTCTATGGATACCGGATCTATTTTAAGGGATAAAAGTCCCTGTTTGACATGGCTGAACAGGTGGCTGTGCCCGGGGTCTATGAGGATGCGTTTCCCGCTGTCAATGAGATAACTGTTACAATTGTTCTGGCGATAATCATCCCAGATGAAAGCATATAATCCTTCGAAGATCTTTCTAACCATGATCGCGTCCTTTTCTCGGCTATTTTAGTATGTCTGTACCGGTGCCATGGGAGCGCTTATGAGCGATCTCAGGATGCCCCGCCTCCGGGGATCCCCTTCAGCCCGATCGTTTCAGCAATCTCCCGCATGCCCATGATAGTTTCTTCAATAAGCTGGTCAACGGGAATCCCGAGCATCTGGCCTCCCTTGGTGATAATCGAACGATTTACCCCGGCAGCGAATGCAGGTGACTTCCATTTCTTTTTAACCGAGCTTACGCTCAGGTCGAGCACGCTCTTGGAGGGTCTGACAAGAGCACATGCAACCACCAGCCCCGTAAGCTCGTCTATCGCGAAGAGTGTCTTTTCGAGCTCGTTTAAAGGCTCAACATCGGTACAGATGGACCAGCCGTGAGATGCGACTGCGCGTATGTATTCTTCCGGCCATCCGTTCTCGGTAAGGATCTGGCTGCTCTTGGCGCAGTGCTCTTTTGGGAACTGCTCATAATCCAGGTCATGGATCAGGCCGATAACTCCCCACTTCTCCTCGTCTTGCCCTCTCTTGCGGGCGATGTAGCGCATCACGGCTTCTACTGCATAGGCGTGGTTGCGCAAATGATCGCTCTGGTTATAGGTATGGAGCAGTTTTATTGCTTCATCTCGAGTAGGAGCATGCTCTGGCATGGATGCCCTCCTGTTTTTTCACAGTATTACTTTTTTACCAGCAAGAGGCAACTCAAACATTGATCTTACGGATTGGATAAACCGAAGCAAGGGGGAATCGGATGAGAAATGAGAGGTCAGATGTCAGAGCGGATGCCCCCATTGTTCCCCAGGATTCCCAATTTCTGGGAAAAAATAAGAAAAAATTTACATAACAATGGGGAGATAGCAGATTGTCAGTTACCCTTGATATATTTATAATTGCCTGATTATATAATAGATAATTACAATACTGTACTTTGGCATGTCTCTTGAATATGAACTTAATATCGCCCATGCTTGCGGCACAGTGAGGATGATTTTTCAATGACGTTTAAGGGCGATGAAACATCAAGGTATTGAGAGAACCCTTAGGATACTCATATCCTATTCCTCCTCAGGCCGCATCCAGCGAGCTGGATGCGGCCTGCTCCCTCAACCAAGATTAAACGTCTACTCAATTCTTCAGATCTCCCGACTACTCTCGTGCAGGCAGCTTCGCATGCTCTTTCAGGAAGGTGACATAATGATCGAGAGTTTCTTTCGGTCTCTCGACCATGGGCATGTGCCCGCAGCTTGGTATGATGACCGTCTTCGCGTTCGGGAGGTAGCGCTCATAGACCTGTACAACCGAAATATCGGTTATCCTGTCGTCGGCTCCCCAGAGGATCAGCACAGGAAGCCTCAGGTCGGGCAGAATGCCCAGCACATCCGTTTGTTTGCCGTGGATGTCGTTCCACATCTTCTCTTTGAACGGGGCATTCTTCACTGCTTTTCTTGCAAGCACCTGCCGAATGGGCCAGGGCAGGAACGGTTCCTTATAGAAACCTAGTTTCATGAGCCGGAAAAATGATTCATCCGTTTTCGGAACAAGAAGGCTCTGTCCTTTCTCGAGGGCCCTGGCGAGGTCGCTCGGCTCAGGCGATTTGGTACCTGCCGTATCGAAGAGCCCGAGTGTTATGACCCTGTCGGGATTTCGGGCGGTATAGAGCATGCCGACCCATCCTCCCATCGAGTTTCCCACAAGGTGGAAACGATCCAGCTTCAGTGCATCAACAGCACCTGCCAACCCCTGGGTCATGAAGTCTATGGTGTAGGGTTTGTCATTGTCCTTGAAGCTCTCCCCGTGTCCTGGAAGGTCGAAGGCGATGACGCGGTAGTCTTTCGGCATATAGCGGACAAAGCGGTCCCATACGTCTTTATCTGCGCCGAAGCCGTGCAGGAGGATGATCACCTCTCCACCGCCCTTGCGTTCGAGATAGGCCATCTTGTATCCATCAACGTTGATTGAGGATTCTTCGAGGCCGGAGAGCATCCTCTCTGCAGAGATAGCCGCATCATACAGGGAATCCTGAATGGATGAACAACCGCATAGGCTGAACAATAAGATAAGCCAATAGAATAAAAGGAAGAGCTTTTTCATAGAGCCCCCATCGAAAAGTCGGTTCATGTCAGTATATGATCGGTCTTGATATGGCTTTAAGGTAACCTCTGACCCACAAGGCTGTCAATCGAGGAAATGAGGTTGGGCAATATCGATATGGACGGCCTCCTCCTGGCCACGTACTCCACCGCCTCGCCGAACCCGAAGCCGAACCTCCAGCATAAGTAGGTTATGACTACGGAAGGCGATCTCCCGATGCCTTCATTGCAGAACACAAGCACCTTGTGTCCCTGCGCATGGGCGCTCCGTATCCAGGTGACGGCATCCCCGAGCTGTTCAATGGGGATTGGCGTCAAGTCGATGATCGGCACCTTGTGCCAGAGAAGGGACTTGTTCTGCACGTCTCTTTCATGCGCAACGCACAGGACTCCGGTGATCTCCGGTGGGAGATTGAGAGAATCATGATAATTCCCTATGGCAAGGTTATCAAGAATGTAGTCCATGGTTGTGCCCATACCCAGCATCCTAATTACCATAATGAGGTTTAGGCCTCAGTCAAGTACTCTGCACGGTCTTTGTAGGGATTTTCGGAAGAGATCAGAGACCCAGCTTGATGCCTGTCTTGTCCGAGAGTGTAAAGGAGATCCGTGACCGGACGTGTCCGGTGAGGATAAAGGTGAAAATGAAGCTTCTCGTCGCAATCTGCTCGACAGTGAGCATGGATAATACTCTCAGGCCGTTTCAGTCCTTGCCGTTTTTATGATCCTGGAGAAGAGGGGCAGTAGGAGCGTCGCCAGTATCACGCTGCCGCCCGCCTGGAGGAGGTTTGCCGGCACCTCGGCCATGGCAGCCTTCTGATCGTACATGAAAACCTCGGTAACGTAGTAACCGAGTACCATCCAGGCAGTAGATATGATGAAGCACAGTATGATGAATAGGGTGATCCTGGCAGTGTTGATCTTCAGGTACTTTACACTGAGCCCCATGAGCGTGGCCTCAAGGCCCTTGATGACGAGTGTCCATGGTGCCCACTGATAGTAACCTCCGAAGATGTCTGCCAGCGCAGAGCCTATACCCCCGGCCATGAACCCCATGGCCGGTCCGAAAAAGGTTCCGGATAAAAGGACCATGCTGTCACCTAGGTTCATGTATCCATTGGTCTGGGGTATGGGTACGCGGACGATCATGGTGGCTACCGCCACCAGGGCCATGAAGAGAGCCAGAAGGGCGAGTTCTTTTACCTTCATTCTAACCTCCCTAGAACACGATACTGATTATGACTGCATGTGGGAAAACGCCTTTTCAAGCCTGGAAAGAACCTTGGCCTTTCCCAGGGTGGCCATGATCTCGAAGAGGCCTGGTGAAACGGTCTTGCCAGTGAGGGCGACCCGCATGGGCTGGGCGATAACCTTGAACTTCATGGAAAATGTATCCAGAATCATTCTCACGGCCTCCTCGGCCTGGGCCTTGTCCGTCAGGTCGGTCTGTTCGAACCGTTGAAGGAGCATTTTGAAGACCGGTGCGAGATCCGGCTTATAGTACTGTTTCTTGAGCTCTTCAGGAGGGTCGATCTCGTGGAAGTAGAAACCGCCGAAGTCCATCATGTCCGTAAAGGTCTTAGTGCGCTCCCTGATGTCGATGACCACCTTCTCCAGGTATTCCTTTTCCGGCAGCTCGTAACCTTCCCTGGTGACGAATTCTGACAGGAGGTCTGCAAGCCTGGTCGGATCGCCTGTCTTGATGTAGTGGTGGTTGAGCCACAGGAGCTTGTCCGGGTTGAATACCGCCGCGCTCCTGCCCACATCATGGATGTCGAAATAGCTCTTGAGCTCGTCAAGGGTGAAGATCTCCTGGTCTCCATGCGACCATGAGAGCCTTACAAGGTAGTTCACCAGCGCCTCCGGGAGATACCCCATATCCTGATAGGCAATGACCGAGGTTGCGCCGTGCCTCTTGGAAAGCTTTGTCTTGTCGGGCCCGAGGATCATGGGGACATGCGCGAAGAGAGGCAGTTCGAATCCCAGGGCCTCATAGATCTTCACCTGCCTGGGGGTGTTGTTGACATGATCGTCACCGCGGATGACATGGGTCATATTCATGGAGGCATCATCGATGACCACGGTGAGGTTGTAGGTGGGCATGCCGTCCGAGCGCAGCAGGACGAGATCGTCCATTTCCGCATTATCGATAGCGATCCTGCCCTTGATCAAGTCATCGAAAGAGGTGATGCCTGTATCTGGCATGAGGAAGCGGACCACCCTGCCCGGGCCCGGGCCGAGGCCCTTGTTTCTGCAGGTGCCGTCGTATTTTGGCTTTTTGCCTTCCTGCAGAGCCTGAGAGCGCTTCTTTTCAAGGCCGTCCGGGGTACAGTCGCACCAGTATGCCTTGCCCTCATCCACGAGCTTTTCTATGTATGAGCGGTAGAGGTCAAGCCTCCGGGACTGGAAGAAAGGGCCCTCATCCCAGTCGAGCCCGAGCCATTCCATGGAGGCGAGGATCTGACGGGTGTTTTCTTCGGTGGAGCGCTCGGCATCGGTGTCTTCCACCCTGAGGATGAATTTCCCTCCGGCATGCCTTGCCTGGAGCCACGAGAAGAGGGCGGTCCGGACTCCGCCTATGTGCAGAGCGCCTGTGGGGGATGGTGCGAACCGGGTTCGTATCTCTGGGGACATGTCAGCCTCGTACCTTTTTATAGATATAGTTGAGCAGCCCGCCCTCCCTCAGGATTTCGCTTTCACGCTCGGAAAGGTTCAGGGCGCAGTGCAATTTCCTGCCTGTCTCCATTGCCGATGCCTCAAGAGCTGATGCCCCTGCAAGGGCTGCATGTATATTCTTCAACACGACCTTTCCGCCTTGCTCGATCTCAGAATAACCCTTCTCGTCGATCTGAACGGGCAGGATCCCGAAATTGATGAGGTTCGACCTGTGGATGCGTGCGAACGATTTGGCGAAGACCGCCTTCACGCCCAGGTACATGGGGGCGAGCGCTGCGTGCTCACGGGAAGAGCCTTGGCCGTAGTTCTCTCCTGCAAGGACACAGCCGCTGCCAGCAGCCTTGGCATGGTCCGGGAAGTCTTTGTCGATGCCGGAGAACACATACCTTGAAATGGCATCGATGTTTGAACGCAGCGGCAGGATCTTTGACCCCGCGGGCATGATGTCGTCGGTGGTGATGTTGTCTTTGAGCTTCAGGAGAACCGAGAGTGCGAGTGTATCCTCCATGGGGCCGCGCTTGGGCAGGGGGCGGATGTTCGGGCCTCTCCTGATCTGAACAGAACCCGGATCATCGGCAGGTACTATGACCATGGAATCATCGATAAGGAATGAGTCCGGCAGTCTTATCTCGGGGTAAGCCCCCAGTTCCCTGGGGTCGGTGAAACGCCCGTTCAGCGCGCAGGCCACCGCCACTTCAGGTGAGGTAAGGTAGACCTCCGCATCGGCCGTTCCGGAGCGGCCTTTGAAATTGCGGTTAAATGTCCGCACCGTCACAGCACCGGTTGACGGTGCCTGACCCATGCCGATGCACGGGCCGCATGCGGTCTCCAGGATCCTTGCGCCTGCAGCTATGATGTCGGTAAGGGAGCCGTTTGCAGAAAGCATCTCCAGGACCTGCCGGGAGCCGGGTGCGATGGCGAAGCTTACTTCCGGACGGATCTTCCGGCCCTTGAGCACGGCAGCCACGGTCATGAGGTCCTTGAGGGAAGAATTCGTGCACGAGCCGATGAGCACCTGGTCGACCCTGATCCCTTTCAGTTCACTCACGGGAGCGATCTTGTCGGGGCTGTGGGGACAGGCTGCAAGCGGTTCCAATCTCGACAGGTCGATCTCGATGGTCTCGTCATAGGCCGCTCGTTCATCGGCAGCGAAAGGCGCCCACACCTCCTCGCGGCCCTGGGCCTTCAGGAAGGCACGGGTCACCTCGTCGCTTGGGAAGATGGATGTGGTGGCGCCCAGCTCGGCACCCATATTGGTGATGGTGGCTCGTTCAGGGACACTCAGGGTTTTGACTCCAGGACCTATGTACTCGAATATTTTGCCTACTCCGCCTTTCACCGTGAGCCTCCGCAGGAGCTCCAGGATGATGTCCTTGGCGCTCACCCAGGGCGGGAGGCTCGACTTCAGGATGACGCCCACAACCTTGGGCCTGGGGATGTTGAAGGGCATCCCGGCCATGGCCGCAGCGACGTCCAGGCCTCCTGCCCCGATGGCAAGCATCCCGATGCCCCCGCCGGTGGGTGTATGGCTGTCGGAGCCGAGCAGGGTCTTGCCGGGGACGCCGAAGCGTTCGAGGTGAACCTGGTGGCAGATGCCGTTTCCCGGCCTGGAGAAGAAGACGCCGTACCTGTTCGCCGCATCCTGGAGGAAGTGGTGGTCGTCCGCGTTCTCGAAGCCGGTCTGCAGGGTGTTATGGTCGACATAACTGACCGAGAGCTCGGTTTTGACCCGGTCAAGTCCGATGGCCTCGAATTCGAGATATGCCATGGTGCCGGTGGCGTCCTGAGTAAGGGTCTGATCGATCTTCAGGGCATACTCGGTGTCGGTCGCCTCGACGAGGTGTTTTTCAATGATCTTGGCAGTCAGGGTCTGCGCCATGGCTTCTCCTTATGAAAACGGTCCCCTATCTCTAATGTATGAAGGCCTAGACGTCAAGGATGTAGGTTGATAAGAGCGGAGCCAACCCCGGGCCGAACCATGAGGTCTACCGTATTCTTGATCCTCGGCGGTTTGGAAAACAATGACCTCAACGTTAATAGAGTATAGATTTCTTCGACGTGGACATGGTTCATGACTACATTGCAAGTATATTTCATATCAAATGGTTACAGGCCCCTGTGGGTAGTCCATTTAAATGGTGTTCTGCTGATACAGGTTTAACTTCATTAATTTCTTGGATCGATAAATTAATATAGTTTAAACAGAATATAATGTAATGCCGATGTTATATAAAAGCATCTAAGGAGAAAAAAATATTCGGATATAAAAGACCGACACACAATTGCTGATAATGAAAAAGTATGAAAAAAACATTTACAATTGAGGAGTACCCCTTTCCATTAGTAATGATGGATGCAATCAAATCACGATTTACAGGTATAATATTCGTATCCTCAGAGCATATAAAGAAAGGCCTCATCTTTAATGAGGGTACACTCTGCGCGATCCAGTCGAATAAAACCGAAGAGCTGCTGGGGAACATTCTCGTCGGAATGGGGCTGATCTCAGAAGATGAGAAATCATGGTCACTAAATACATCCCGTCTGGAGTGTAAGAAGCTGGGTATCTTCCTCCTGGAAATGTTCCTGGTCCAACCTATGAAGATTAATGAGGCACTCAGACTTCAAACCGAGAAAAGATTCATGGATATCTTCTCATGGGAAAGCGGGACAATCCAGAAAGTAACTAAGGACAACATCAACAAAGAGCCCGATATCAGCATGATCGAAATGAAGCACCTTATACGCAAGGCCATCATGGAGTATACACCTTTCTCATGTGTCATCAAATCACTTTCCCCATTTGCAGATTCCAGAGCCATAATCATGGCTAATACTCTTACAGGAGAAAACAGTATCAAAATAGCCGATATAAGTCAGCATACGGTTGCTGATATCCTTCTTCTCGGTCCTGAGTCATCTCGAGAACTATTCAGCCTCTATTGCACTGGAGAAATCAGCTTCGAAGAAAATAAGCATAAACCTCTCATTGACACACTTCGGGCCAAGCTTAAGACCTTGAAGGACCAAGATCCTTTCGAGGTCTTTGGGGTGGACAACCTTATATCCGATGGCGGTCTCAAGAGGGCATACATTAAGGTAGTCAAGACTAATCATCCCGACGCATACGCCTATGCCGATAATCCCCAAGTAAAACAACTTGCAAACGAGATCTTCAGCGAGATACAGAGGGCCTACTCCATTATCAGCAAATTACGCGAGGGTAAAGCCGTTGAAGAACCCCAGTGCCTCCAGGCTGAGATCTTATATAGAAAGGCCACCGAACTGTTGAAGGCCAAGGACTATGAAAACGCCATAGACAATTTCAAGCTGTGTGTCATGATGAGGCCTGACGAGAGGCTCTTTGTTGAATCATATGTGAAGACCCTGTTTCTGAGATTACAGAAAACCGGGTTCGGCAGTCCCCTAATAATCAAGTCAATAATTCAAGAAAGTTTGAATCGTTTTTCAAACTCAGACACCCTCTGGCTGATCTATGGGTGGGTCCTCAAGAAGGAAGGGTCAAAGAAGGCAATCGAGGCATTTCAGAAAGCATATGAGATCAACAAGAACAACATCTATGCGCAGCGTCAGATGCAGTTATACCAGAGGAGTGAAGAACAGTAAGGTCTGTCAATCCAATTCTGGTCGTTTTGCCATAAAGATCTCTTCTATTTATTGATGGTTTCGAAAAAATGAACAGAGGTTGCTGCCCTGTATTCACGGTAGGATAATTTAAGGAAAAAACGAGTGAAAGCCGATAAAATGATCCTGAAGAGATCCTGAAAAGAAGAATAACCCAGGGGTTTACATGGCTGATAAGAAGAGGATGGGCGAGGTCCTAGTGGAGTTGGGACTCATTGATGAGCACATGCTCAGACATGCCCTGGAGGTCTCCAAAAAGGAAAGGCTGAAGCTCGGCGAGACGCTTATCCGGCTGGGGTATCTCAGCGAGGATCAGATCCTCGGCATCCTCAAGAACTTGACCGGGTCCGTGACCCTTAACATGAGATCATGGACCGTGAAGAAGCATGCCCAGGTCATGCTCCCTCCCGAACGCATGAAAGAGATGAAGGTGATTCCCCTGGATGCGAACAACAAGAAGGCCGTTGTGGCCTTTGCCGATCCCTTGAACTATGTAGCGGTGGAGAACATTAAATTCCTCATCAACAGAAATGTTACACCTGTGCTTGCAACATTGTCTCAGATCAATGACATCCTCGCGCATCTCGATAATACCGGGTACGGCATAGAGAACCTACCGCTCAATGAAGTAAAACGCAGCATTATGAGCATGGCTGCGCTTGACGTTAATGCGGAGGCAGTGCTTAAGCTTTTGGAAGAGCCCGGGTGCACCGGACTCCATATCTCCATAGGTACGACCCCGGCCATACGTATGGGGGGAGATTTTATCAGGTGCAACCTCCCCATCGTCACCAAGACCATAATGGACAAGATTCTCTCCGAGATACTCTCGGCCCGGGAACGGGAGGTTCTCAATGAAAGAAAAGAGGTGGAGTGCACCTTTGTCAAGCCCGGACACGGCAGATACCGCCTGAACATCTACCTCCAGAAGGGTGGGGAGGTCACCATCGCAGCGAAGAAGCTTTTAGAAGACATACCTTCCGTGACAGCCCTGGGCCTTCCTTCAATGCTCACCTCTCTGCTTGACAGGCGCGGCCTTCTGCTCGTAAGCAGCGCCAGGGGACAGGGCAAGGATACCACGATAGCCGCCCTGATCAATCATATCAACTCCACGAAGAGCTTGAACATCATCACCTTCGAAGATCCCATCGAGTATATCCATCATCACCGGC
>DATKLV010000086.1:0-2720 GCA_035542255.1 Desulfomonilia bacterium
CTCACCGACTGCAAGTTCGGTTCGGAGCATGCATCCAACTACCTTCCCATCAGCGGGACACTTCCCCGGGACAAGGAGGAGATTCTGGGCCTCATCGACAAGGCCCTGGAAGACACCACCTCGAAGATGATCCGGCCTGAATGGGCCCGGGGGCTCTAGATGCCCCGAACATCGAGGGGCTTATATTCGCTGGGAGTTCAAGGAGAATTTGTGTGATCAATGCAATACGCGGTATGAATGATATCCTGCCCGATGAGGCGGCCAAGTGGCGCTTGGTCGAGGACACTACGCACAGGATCTTTTCGAATTACGGCTTCTCCGAGCTGCGTCCGCCGGTGATGGAAAAGGCCGAACTCTTTCTGCGCGGCATAGGCGATGACACCGATGTGGTAGAAAAGCAGATGTACACCTTCACGGACAAGTCGGGCGACTCGGTGAGCTTAAGGCCTGAGGCCACGGCATGTGTTTTGAGGGCCGTCATCGAGCACGGTCTGCTGAACAAAGACCCCATTGTCAAGCTCTACTGCATGGGTCCCATGTTCCGCTATGAACGTCCCCAGAAGGGGAGGTACCGCCAGTTCCACCAGATCAATGCCGAGCGCCTTGGGGAGGACGGCCCTCTGGCCGACGCCGAAACGCTGGCCATGGCCTATGACCTGGCGAGCTCCATCCTCGGCAAAGATGTGCTGCTCATGGAGGTGAACTCGCTCGGCTGCAGGCAATGCAGGCCGGTCTTCAAGGAGGCGCTGCAGCGATTCCTCGCATCGCGTGAGGAAAGCCTCTGCTCCGATTGCCGCAGGCGCATGCACACGAACCCCTTAAGGGTTCTGGACTGCAAGGTCCCTGGGTGCAGGGAGGCGGTGCAGGGTGCACCTCTCATCGAGGATCACCTCTGCGCAGACTGCCGAACCCATTACGAAACGGTCCTGACAGGGCTTGATGCCTTTGGCGTGAAGTTCGAGAAGAACCCGAGGCTGGTCCGAGGGCTCGATTACTACACCAGGACGACCTTCGAGATATCGGCGACGGGGCTCGGCTCCCAGAACGCCATTGCCGGCGGTGGCAGGTACGATGACCTCCTGAGCACCCTTGACGGCCCTGCTGTCGGAGGCATCGGGTTCGCCTTCGGTATGGAGCGTATGATCATGCTCATGAAAGACCGGAGCGAGCACCTCAAGGGGTGCTTTGTGGTGGCCCAGGCCGATACCCGCGTAGAGCAGGCGGCATTAACCCTCATCTCCGAGTTGAGGGCTTCAGGGATACGGGCCGAGGCGGCGTTCGGAAAGAGCTTCAAGGCGCAGATGCGCAGGGCAGACAAGGCGGGTTATCCCGCCTGTATCATCATAGGAGAGAGGGAGGTCGATTCTTCCACCCTTTCCGTTAAGGACATGGTCGCCGATGTACCGCAGAGAACCATCAGGAGGGAAGATGCCCTCGAAGTCATAACAGGAATGCTTTCAAGCAAAGGAGATAACACGTGACGAGCGGCATACAGGGATTGAACAGAACACACTACTGCGGTGAGATCAACCACGTTCCCGAAGGGGCGACCGTAACGCTGTTCGGATGGGTCCAGCGCAGGAGAGACCTTGGCGGACTCATCTTCATCGATATCCGCGACCGCACCGGCATCGCACAGGTGGTCTGCAACCCGGAAGAACAGCCCGAGGTCCATGCAGTAGCCCATACCCTGAGGCCCGAATACTGCATCGGGGTAACAGGCGAGCTATCGAGGCGGCCCGAAGAGATGAGGAACCCTTCCATGTCCACGGGAGATGTGGAGGTTGCGGCCCACCGGGTGGTAGTGTTCAACGAGGCAGCCACGCCGCCGTTCGTCATCGAGGACGGCGTGGAGGTGAATGATACCCTCAGGCTCAAACATCGCTACCTCGACCTGAGGAGGCCCTCACTGCAGCAGAACATGCTCCTGAGACACAAGGCCAGCGCAAGCGTGCGAAGATACATGGACGAGCACGGGTTCATCGACGTGGAGACCCCGGTGCTTACCAAGAGCACACCCGAGGGCGCGCGGGACTACCTTGTGCCCAGCAGGGTCTTCCCGGGCAAGTTCTATGCACTGCCGCAATCACCCCAGCTCTTCAAGCAACTCCTCATGGTTTCGGGGTTCGACCGGTACTACCAGATCGTCAAGTGCTTCCGGGATGAAGACCTGAGGGCCGACCGGCAGCCGGAATTCACCCAGATAGACATCGAGATGTCGTTTGCCGGCATGGACGATGTGCTGGGCATCACCGAAGGCATGATCACCGCTCTCTTCAGGGAGACAAAGGGCATCGAGTTGAAGAGGCCTTTCCCGAGGCTCAGCTACAGCCGGGCCATGGCCGACTACGGCACCGACAGGCCCGATACCCGCTTCGGCATGAAGCTCGTCGATGTCTCGGACATCGCGGCCACCTCCGACTTCCGGGTCTTCACCACCACGGTCGCAGAGGGTGGAGCGGTCAAGGCCATCGCGGTCAAGGCCCCGCACGACCTGAGCAGGAAAGACCTGGACTCTCTCCAGACGGCCATTGCCGACTATGGAGCCAAGGGCGTGCTCTGGGCCCGGCTCGATGAGGACGGGTGGAAGTCTACGTTAACAAAATTCTTCAAGGAAGGCCAGTTTGCCGGCATTTCCCAGCGGCTTGGTATGGTCCCGGGGGATGTGGCGCTGTTCATTGCAGACAAGAAGGGCGTGGTGAATGCGAGTCTTTCAGCCC
>DATKLV010000087.1:0-2002 GCA_035542255.1 Desulfomonilia bacterium
GTCTTCGATCACGATCTCGGGGCTGCCGGCAGCGCAGACCAGGATGAGAGGTTCTGAAGAGAGATCGATATGTTTTTTGTCCTCGATGATATCGGAAGATATGGTCTTATAGCAGAGTTCGGACAGCTTGATGCGGATCTCGTCTGATGCCACCTTGTTGATGCCGCTGCCGACGACTGCCCAGTACTGCTTTTTCCGTACCAGGTTCCACGCTGTTCTCTGTATGGCCTCGCGCTTCCCGATGACCTGCAGCATAAGTTCCGGAGCACGTTCCAGTCCCATGAGATCGTGTGCGATCGCTTCGTCCTGAAGTGTCTTCAAGAGCTGTGCAAAGAAGAGCGCCATCACGAATCCTGCAACTATCTGTGAGTAGAAGGCCTTGGTGGAGGCCACGGACATCTCTATGTCACGTCCGTCGCTCGTATAGAACACCCCGTCCACCTTGGTTGTGATGTCCGACTGCCTCCTGTTCACAATGGCTATAAGGTGGGCGCCCCGCTGCCTTGCCATGGTGACCGCCCTGTTCGTGTCCGTGGTGGTGCCTGACTGGGTGATGGCGATCACGATGGTGTTCGACATGTCATCTTCCAGGAGAAATCCGCTCAGGTCCGTTGCCTTCCTTGCCTGAACGATGATAGGTGCGGCCTTGAGGTATGCAGAAATGGCCTCTGCAACGGCGGAAGCGGCAACGGCGGCTGTCCCCTGGCCAACAACGTAGATATTCCGTATCTTGCCCTTGCACAGGTAATTGCGGGTCCTCTTCGGGACCACTCCCTCGTCAAGGTTGAATATAACCTCGTTCTTGCTCTTGATGTGATATTTACCCCGAAGGGTCTTGTGTATCGACTGCGGTGAGTCCATGACCTCCTTGAGGAGGAAGTGAGGATGGTCTCCTCGGTCGATATCCCTGGTGGTGATCTGTGCATGGTCGATATCCGATTCGGTGAGTTCGATGGGATGCCCATCATAGGATGTGGTCTCGATCCCCTTGAGACCCGTGCCCTTATCATTGCTCAGGATGCAGATCTGACCCTGGGTGTGCAGATTCCCGGGTATCCTGAACGATTCTCCGTCCATCTTGATGAAGTGAGGGGTTTCTTCCACCAGGCCGTAGACCTCGGAAGCGAACATGTAGCCGTTCTCCATGAGGCCTATATAGATTGTCTGACCGCTGCCCTTAAGCGAAAGGAATACCTTTCCGGGTTCAAGGTTGCTCTCCATGGCAATGGCGTGCGAGCCCTGGAAATCATTCACGGCCCTGCGGAATGCCTCTTTCAAATCCTGGCCTTCATAGAGATAGTGCTCGATCTGGAGCGGTATCATCTTGGTATCCGTGGTGACATTGGGATCACAGATCTTCTTGGCCGTTTCGAGAGAATTCCTGATCAGGTGGTAATTGTCGATATCGCCGTTCAGCGCCGCATTGATGGTCCACGCCCCTTTCCCATAGAACGGGTATGCCTTGTAAGATAAGCCAATGCCGTTCATGTAGCTCTGGGGGGTATCAATGGTGTTGCTGTTGACCGGATGGCAGTTCATCTCATTGATCGCGCCTACGGATGCCCATCTGGTATGCGTGAGGTAGACCTCGGACTGACTGTCCATGGTCAGTGCCGACCGCAGGATCCTGTCGGTTTTGATGAAGGCCCTGAGCTTGGCGGTGTTCTCCCCGAGCTGGCCCGTGATCTGAGCGGTTTTGTAAGTGAAGATGACCATGGTGTCGGAAAAATGAATGGAGCCGTTGTGCAACTCACCCGGCCGGCATCTCTGGAGAAACTCGTCGAAGAGACCCTCCTGTGCAAGGGTATGTCTCAGGGATGACATCTGCCGGCTGTCCTTCAACTGAACCATAACCTGGAGCCCTGCCGAGTCTCGCCCCCTGACCTCAAGCCGGTCGACGGCGTTAAGACATGAATTTATTTTGTTATACCTGCTGTAAAGCCAGGCATCGTCCATGATCGTGTTTCCGGCTAGGTCGGCGATCTTGTCCTGGTTCTTGAGG
>DATKLV010000088.1:0-2646 GCA_035542255.1 Desulfomonilia bacterium
AGGTTGATGGCCGCTTCCAGAAAGGATTTACCTGCTACGCGGTGAAAGACCAGAGAATAGGCAAGGGGCGCTGAGAACATGATGAGAACCAGCGTGGTGACGCTGGCAAGTTTAAGGGAGATATAGAGCGGCACAAGATCCATGTCATTGATACCCGTATTTCCTCTTAATAATCTCTGCCTCGGCTGAGTCAAGAAAGGCCGCAAACTTGTCCGCAGCGGCCTTATGCGTGGTTCGGACCAGGACACAGGCGGACTGGACGACAAGGGGTGCCTCTTTGATGTCCATGCGGCATCCATCTTTGCCCTTTGAAGAAAGGGCTGACGACAGGGCACAGAACCCGGCATCCACACTGCCGGTGGAGGCATACTGGAAGGCCTGGGCCACATCCTGGGGGAACACGAGCTTGTCCTTGAGGGCATCATTCAATCCCGCACTCTTGAGTGCCATCATAGCTGCCGTGCCATAGGGTGCCGTCTCGATATTGGCAAGGGCGATCTTCTTCACATCCGCCCTCATTACAGCGGTTTTCCAATCACCACTGCTGCACAGGTCCTTGCGCGAGCTCCACAGAACAACCCGGCCCCTGGCATAGATGAAAGGCTTTAAAGCCATGCCCTTTTCAAAGAGCTGACCGGGCCTCTGCTCATCCGCTGAAAGGAATACATCATAGGGCGCTCCTTCCAAGATCTGTGCATAGAGCTTTCCAGTGGATGAAATAGTCGGCTCAACCTGGATATGCTCCCGTATCTCAAAGGCTGCAGCGATCTCTTTGAAGGGCTCGATGAAGTTTGCAGCCACCGCGGCCATGATCTTATCCTGGGCGAAGGATTGCAACGGGAGGAGGCACAGAACAAACAGGGTAACAACTGTAACGAATCTTCTCATGAGTGAGATCTCCTTATCTTTATATTACCTTTACCATACATCATGACGTATTCACACCCCTGCTGATCCAATGTGCTTTTTTTAAAGGCAGCTACAAGTACATTTATCCGCATGTATTCTTAAGAAATGGTGCCGGAGGTGCGCAACGATATGGCCATTGCCCGCGAAGAGATCTTCGGGCCGGTCCTGTCCGTGATCAAATACCGCAGCACCGAGGAGGCCATAACCATGGCCAACGATTCGATCTACGGGCTCGGGGGTGCGGTCTTCTCACGTGATATCCCCTGGGCCATCGAGGTGGCAAAGCAGATCCGTACCGGCACGGTGTGGATCAACGACTACCATGCATTTGCCGACCTCATGCCTTTCGGCGGGTACAAGCAGTCGGGCGTGGGCAGGGAACTTGGCCCACAGGGTCTCCTTGAGTTCACCCAGATCAAGCACATCCATGTGGACCTGAACATCGACCGCTCCAAGAAGTTCTGGTACGACTACCTGTTCAACGACTGAACTCAAGCTGAGAACCGACTGGATCGCTTGATAGAAAAACCCCCTCACCCCGACCCTCTCCCCCCAAAGGGCGGATAGGGTATATTTTTATATCCCGACCGAAGCTGCTTCGGCGGAGTAGGCAAGGGGAGGAATGAGAGAAGGTGGAGAGGGGATCTATGTATCCAGGCTTATGCTTCCTCCCCAAAAGATCGGAGTGAGAATCTGGCTCATATCTCGAAACGGGGTTTTTCTTCCCCTCTCCCCATGACCATGGGGAGAGGGCCGGGGTGAGGGGTCCCTTAAAATGCCTGTCTGATTACCCCGTCGATGAGCTCCACCGTGCACTTGCGCGGGTTGGCAAGAGTCGGTATCTCGGTCATGGCGTCCAGCGCGATCATGGGGATCTCGGCCTCCGCAATCCCCAGGTCCCTCAGCCTGAGGGGCATCCCGATCCTCTTCATGAGAACCTCCACCGCATCGGCAGCCGACCGCGCAGCCTCAATCTTGGACATGGCTCCGACATTCACGCCCATGGCCTCGGCTACCAGGGATAGCTCTTCGGTGCACTGCTCCAGGTTGAACCTCATGACATGGGGCAGGAAGAGACCGCATAGCGTGCCGTGGTGGATCTTGTACTTGGCCCCGATGCAGTGGGCCAGCGAATGCGTGAGTATGGTCGACGGGATGGAGAACGCCCACCCCGCAGTGGCCGCGGCGAGCTGCATCTGCATCCTGGCGTCCACATCGAGGGGGTTCTCCACCGCTACGGGCAGGTACTTGGCGATCAGGCGTATGGCATTGAGCCCATGGCCCGTGCAGATCGTGTTCCTCATGATGGAGCACATCCCGTCTATGGCGTGCGTCAGGGCGTCCATGCCGGTGGCTGCGGTGAGCCCCCGGGGAAGAGTCAGAGTCATATGCGGGTCCAGGATGGCGACGTTCGGCGCGATGACGAACTCGGCGATGTTGAACTTCCGGCCGATGTCTTCGTTCTTGATGACCGCGATGTTGCTCACCTCGCTCCCCGTACCGGCGGTTGTGGGTATGGCGATGTGCGGCATCACCGGGTCCGCGAGCTTGTACAAGGTGATGTTGTCGATGGCCCTGCCGCCGTTGGTCAGCGTCAAAGCGACGGCCTTGGCCGTGTCCATGGAGCTCCCGCCGCCGAGACTCACCAGGATGTCGGCATTCACCCCCCTGCAGTAATCCACGGCCTTGTCCACGACCCGGTAACCCGAGTCCTCCACCACCTCGTCGAACACCCCG
>DATKLV010000089.1:0-8566 GCA_035542255.1 Desulfomonilia bacterium
CCTACATGATCCTTAAGCGTACGGACCCATCTCTTGGCGGACTCCATGTCGGGAACATCCAATGCGAAGATTATTCGATCGTTCTGAGCCAAGGCAGTTCTCCGATGACAACCTCTTTTGAGGATCTATAGGCATCAATGATAGTGGAGACATTCAGTATCGTTTTTCTCAGTGAGTCGTTCACCACGAGATAATCATACATGTTCCAGTGCTTGAGCTCTTTTTTGGCATTTTCAAGACGAAGCTTCAAGGCCTGCTGGTCTTCGGTATCCCTGCCGCTCAGTCGCTTGGCAAGCTCATCCATATTCGGGGGGATGATGAATATAAAGCATCCGGTCGACTTCTTCTTTTTTGCCTGCATGACTCCCTGGACATCGATATCGAACAGGATATGAAACCCTTCCTGCTCTTTGGCCTGAATCCATTGCATCGATGTGCCGTAGAGATGACTATGCACATGGGCCCATTCCAGGAAAGTGTTCGATTTGATCATTTCTTCAAATGATTCTCTTGAGACGAAGAAATAATCGATACCGTCTCTCTCACCCTTTCTCGGAGCACGGGTTGTGTAGGAAACGGAAAGAACGATATCAGGGTTCTTTTTAAGTATTTCATTGATGATGGTTGATTTCCCCACACCGGAAGGGCCGGAGATGAAAATCCTCACCGCTACTCCTTCAAGGCAATGTTCTCTTTTTGACCGGTACCGTCAGAAAGGCGGTTTGAGATGGTTTCCGCCTGGATAGCGCTCAGGATGACATGTGAACTGTCGGTAATGATGATGGACCTCGTCTTCCTTCCCTGTGTTGCATCGATGAGTTGACCTCTTTCTTTGGCTTCCTCTCTGAGGCGTTTCATCGGTGAGGATGACGGATTTACGATTGCAATGATTCTGGATGCAACAACCCCATTGTTAAAGCCAATATTGAGAAGTCTGGTGTCAAGTTTGCCCATACCCACTCTCCTTTCTCCCTCAACTATTCACTATTCAATATTTTGAATCTGTTCCCTGATCTTTTCCAGTTCGGTCTTCGCATCAATCACCAATCGGCTCAATGCATTGATCTGACTCTTCGATCCGATGGTGTTTATCTCGCGATTTATTTCCTGAAGGATAAAATCGGTATGCCTACCGATAGGTCCTTTCTGAGTCGTGATGGTCTCCTCAAGTATCCGGATATGGCTGTTCAACCTTACCAGTTCTTCGGTGATATCGCATTTGTCAGCCAGCATCGCCACTTCCTGCTCCAGACGAACCTCGTCGATCAGAGAAGTTTTGTCCGAGAGAAGTGCGCTTAGATTGGCATGCAGCCTATCTCTATATACGTTTGTCATATCCGATGCAAGTTCTTTCATGGACTCGGCTAAAGAAAGCAGGTGAGCAACCCGCGAATGCATATCTTTCGTTAAGTTTTTCCCCTCGTTTTCACGGGCCTTTAAGAAAGCATCAATGGCCTGGCGAACGGACTGCTGGATGAGGGGAAATAAATCTTGGCTCTGGCTTGGTCCTTCACCCATCACCCCGGGGATGAGGAGAACGTCGCGGAAGGTAACTTCTCCCCCGAAGGACTTGGCCATCGTGGACAGATCTTCAAAATAGGTCTTAGCCAGCTCCCAGTTGATGGTAACTCTTTCCTGGGTATTTGCCTCCAAACTCTTGGTGAGAGTCACGTCTACCTTTCCCCTGTTCACCACATCAGATACCATGTCCCGTACCGGGATTTCATAGGCCGAGAGTTCACGGGGCATCTTGACCCTGATATCCTTGTATCGGTGATTGACCCCTTTGATCTCCACATGGTATCCATAGGCATCAGCTTGGCCGAATCCGGTCATGCTTGTGGGCATTTAAGCCTCCTTCTGTACGACTTCCTGAGGTTGTTGAATATCTCTATGAACTCATTCGACCCGTAATCAGGGTAGGTCCATTCCAGTCTCTGAAAAGATTCACCTCGGTATATCAGGGTAATCTCGGCCCATATGCCTTTCCCGAGATAGATACGGTGGCTGTATGGTTTGGTAGTGGCGAGACAGATATTTTCCTGGCTGAGGATCCCCGGATCGAGATTGATTGTTCGATTCCCTTCATCAAGAAAATCGTGCTCCATCTTATTGGTCATGATCTTTATCTCAGGCATGGAGTCTCTCTCAACGAGCTCGGAGAATGCGATGATGAACCGGAAGAGAGGAGCTCCCATCTCCTTGAAGTAATAATCCGTGTAGGTAAACGGCACCGACGGTGTTGTCATGAGGGACGGACCGAAGCTTTCTTCGAGTTTGGACATGGCCCTATCAACAGGGGCTTTCTCATGATGGATCACGCTGCTGAAGAGCATGACCTTTTCAGGTAAGGTCACCTTACCCACCGATCTCCTCCATGCACACCCTATAGAGCTTGTCCCAGGGCACGCTCGCAGCACCGACCTCGGCCACCACAAGCCCTGCCGCCACATTGGCGATGATGGCAGCTTCCTTGGGGGTGGCACCCGATGCCAGTGCCAGCGTGAAACAGGCAATGACCGTGTCACCGGCGCCGGTCACGTCATATACAGCCTTTGCAGTGGTAGGTATGTCGGTAGTACCTTCGCTTTCAGTAAACAGACTCATACCGTGCTCTCCGCGGGTAACCAGGATCATGTTGCACTTGAGAACATCCTTGACTTTCCGCGCAGCCTGGATGAGGTGATCGTAATCCTCGATCTTGATGCCTGCCCCGAAGCTCAGTTCTTTGATATTAGGAGTGATGACGGTCACGTTCTTGTAGTGGGGGAAATTCCTTTCTTTGGGGTCCACGCAAACCGGGATTCCATGCTGACGGGCAATGGGGACAATCTGGTTTATGAGCTTCCTGCTTACCACGCCCTTCCCGTAGTCCGAGATGATGAGCGCATCGACCTTATTCAGGTTATCCCGAAATGAGGATATTACCTTCTTCAACATGAGTCCTGAGATTATAGACTTGTCTTCTTTGTCGATCCTCGCCACCTGCTGTGTATGGGCTATGATCCGGGTTTTCACCGTGGTAGCGCGTTTGGGATCGGTAAAGATGGAGCCGGTAGGAATTTTCAGGTCCGTCAGGATTTTTAAGAGGATATCGCCGTAGCGGTCATCACCTTTGATCGCATTGATAGTCACCTGTGCCCCGAGGCTCAGCAGGTTGTTTGCAACATTTCCCGCCCCGCCAAGCTTGAAGAGCTCACTCTCTACTTCAACAACAGGGACGGGGGCCTCCGGAGAAATACGCTCGACTTTACCCCAGATATATTCGTCCAGCATGAGGTCGCCTATGACCATGATGGACCTTGACTTCATGTCACCGAAGATAAGCTGGAGTCTCTGCAGGGGGATCTTAAGCATAATTCGACTATCTCCAGACCTATGCCCCATTGTCAAGGAAAAGGGCGTTTACAAAGCTCTTTGCATGAAACGGCTGGAGGTCGTCCATGTCTTCGCCGATGCCGATGAATCGTATGGGAATCTCGAACTCATTGGCGATCCCGACGATTACACCGCCTTTGGATGATCCGTCGAGTTTGGTAAGGGCGATTCCGGTGACTTTGAGGGCATTGTTAAACTGTCTCGTCTGCTCGATGGCATTCTGACCTATGGTGGCATCGAGCACCAGGAGGATCTCATGGGGGGCGCCGTCTAATTTTTTTCCGAGCACCCTCTGTGTCTTCTTCAGTTCTTCCATGAGATTTTCCTTGGTATGGAGCCTTCCGGCCGTATCTATGATGAGCACATCGTGGTTTCTCGCAATGGCCGCCTGGAGGCCGTCAAAGGCAACGGCAGAGGGATCGGCTCCCTCTTGTGCCTTGATGAAATCGGCCCCGACCTTGTTCGCCCAATGCTCAAGCTGCTCAATGGCTGCAGCCCTGAATGTATCGCCTGAGGCTATGATGACTGACTTCCCCCCTGTTTTCAGGTGATAGGCTATCTTGGCAATGGTGGTCGTCTTCCCCGAGCCGTTCACTCCGGTTACCATGATAACGTAGGGTTTGACCCCCTGCGGAATCTCAAGGGGCGACTCACGTTTCTCAAGGATGGTCTGGACTTCCTCCCGTATGGCGTTCAGTGCGGATTCGGGCCCGTTCAGAGAAGGTGCCTTCTTCTGTATGGACTCGAAGAGGGTGTAAGCGGTTCTCACGCCGATGTCCGTTCCCACGAGGGTTTCTTCCAACTCGGTGAGGAGATTTTGATCTATGGACGGTGATCGTTTGAATACGGCGGTTATCCTGTCGATGAACCCCTTATGGGTCTTCGATAATCCTTTGCCCAGTTTTTCTTCAAGTGTCGGTACAGGCGGGATCTTCTTTACAACCTCAGAGGGTTTCTCGGGAAGGGCAGGGGCCTCATGCGGGGCAGGCAATGCCTCGATCTCAGGAGGTTTCGGCAGTCTCGGGTGGATACCCGGAAGGGGCAATGCCCACACTTTGAGCGCAATTGCGACGATGAGATATATCCAGGAAGGGATGTCGGTGAGAATGGGAATGGCTATCAATGCCCGGGCATCGGCTATAAAGAGAAAGAAGAAGACGTAGCTTAAGAGAAAGATCAGATAATCTTTTGTTGTGAACCGGTAATTCAAGATGTACCTCCTCCATCCAGTGTGACGGCTATACCTACCATAGGGCCGCACAAAGGACAAGGTTCCGCTGATCCTTTATGTTGTTCTGAAAATTTACTGCACCTCATGCTACTGGCATTGATCCAGCTCCATCAGATTAAATTAATATTGACATGAACGGTGCATGCATGTAAATTATGAAGCATAAAGTTCAACTTAAAGCTATTATCCTGTTAGGGGAAAGACATGATCAAGACCGCCATTACGGACATGTTCGGCATTGAATACCCGATCATCTGCGGCGCCATGATGTGGCTTTGCACACCTCGTCTGTGTGCCGCCATCTCGAATGCGGGAGGCATGGGGAACATCACGGCCGGCAATTATGAGACGGAAGAGGAATTCAGGGGTGCCATCAGAGAGGTGAGGAAACTCACGGACAAACCGTTTATGGTCGGCATAACCATACTGCCGTCGGTACGCATAACCTCCGAGCATCACGCCATGTATGCCAAGGTATGTGCTGAAGAACGAGTCGCCGGAATTGAGGTATCAGGTTCACCCCTGGACAAAGCCCTCGGGAAGAAGGCATTCGAGAGTTTGAAGAAGGCAGGTATAAAAATCTTCCATAAGGTCGGCTCGGTAAGACATGCCGTACATGCCCAAAAGGCCGGATACGACGGCGTATATGCCGCCGGATTCGAAGAGGGCGGCCACCCGCTCGGTGATGATGTCACCACCATGGTACTCACCCCGAGGATTGTTGATTCCGTCAAAATCCCTGTCGTCACCGTAGGCGGGATTGCCGACGGCCGGTCTCTTGCAGCAGCGCTCGCCCTGGGGGCGCAAGGTGTTATGATGGCAAGCAGGTTCATTGCCACTTCGGACTGCGATGCGCATGAGAACATCAAACAGGAGCTTGTGAGACGCCAGGAAAACGAGACCACCCTCATATGCAAAAGCATCGGTCTTCAGGGAAGGGCTCTGAAAAACAAGATTATCTGTGAGGTTCTTACTGCCGAAGAGAAGGGTTTGGGTTTAGAGGCCATCATCCCCCTGATAGCCGGGCAACGCATCAAGAAAGCATGGGAAAAGGGCGATGTGGAAGATGCACCCCTGATGGTCGGGCAGTCCATAGGCCATATCCACGATGTCATAAGCTGTAAGGAGCTGCTCAAAAGGATGCAAGACGATGCTGTCGCACAGCTCAGAAAGGCATCAGACCTGATCCGGTAACAGGGCGAAGAAGTTGAAAACAAAGGCGGTCATACCTTCGCAGGAATGACCGCCTTCTCCATCTCTCAGGCCATCTCTAAAGCTCTTTTGACTTCTTCCTGGGAGCGACCTTCTTGGGGGTTTTTGCTGCTTTCGGTTTGGATGGTTCGGCTGCAAACACCTTTGAAGACCCGTTTGCCATCCTTGCGAGATTCATCGAGATCTCCTCGGCCTCTTTCACGGTCCGCTCGATGACCTCCGCCACAGTCGGGATATCCCTCATGAGGCCTGTAGACTGGCCCACTGGGAGCACGCCCTTCTTGATGTCGCCGTCCTCAGTTGCTGTGCGTATCGCCTTGAAGGCATTTGCCATGAATGCAAGCTGTCGGGCATTCTTCCATCCCGAGGCCATGACGCCGATGAAGAGTTTGAAGTAAGGGAGGTGCATCTGATTGGCGATCGCAACGGAATTAGGCAGTGCCTCCAGGAGCTTTCTTATATTCAGCCCCTGGCGTATGGCATCTCTTGCTGCCTTGGTGTCGAGCACCCTGCATCCGAGGCCGTCAAAGCGGGTGGAGTAGACGGTGTCATACACCTCTTTCTGGATGGACATCTGTTTGTAGTTCTCATGGAGCGGACTTTCCTGGGTTGTCATGAGCCTGGTCCCCATGGCGACGGCATCGGCGCCCAATGCAATGGCGGCTGTCAGACCTCTTCCGTCTGCAATACCTCCGGCTGCTATGATTGGAATATTGACCGTATTCGCAATACTCGGGACAAGGCAAAAGGTAGTGGCATCCCCGCCGTGTGCAGCCGCTTCATAACCGGTCACGAGCAGGGCGTCACAACCATAGTCCTGGGCACGCTTGGCGTGCCTGTTGTTGACTACGGTGGCCACGACCTTCCCGCCGTATTCATGGGCCGCCTTGACAATCCAGTCTCCCTTGCCCAGAGAGAAGTTAATGACCGGGACCTTTTCTTCAAGAGCCACACGGGCATTATCAGAGGCACCGGGGAAGAGCAGGGTTGCATTCGTTCCGAAGGGTTTGTCGGTCAATGACTTGATCTCCCTGATGGCGGCTCGAGTCTGCTCGGCGTCAAACGGGCCTGTGGCCAATATGCCGAGACCACCGGCATTGGAAACGGCTGCAACCATTTTGGGTACACTGATCCAGCTCATGCCTGAGAGGACGATAGGATGCCGAATGCCGAAGAGCTCTGTTATACGTGTTTTCATGAATGACTCCCTAACGATTTGTTTTGTGAACAGAAACTGCCTTTCGATACTGCTCCGCTTAGTGAATTAAAGATTAAAGTTAAACTATAAGGTTTTATACTGGAGATAGCCTGGTCTTGTCAAGTTCAGTTTTCCCTTACTTCACTACAATCGGGACGCTGGCAGCATGCTCATCATAACGGTTACCATCCACGGCAGTGTCCCTCACGAAAATATTCACAAGATAACTGCCGGGGACTGCCAAAGTCACACTCTGTGAGATGATGTAGGTGCGGGGGGATACGAAGATCACATCCTGGTTCTGAGGATCGTATCCGATTCCCCAATCATAATAGAGAGGTACGTTACCGTTGAATATCATTGCTTGAAAATCCACCGTGTCGCCGATCTTGAACACAGATCCAGGGGCAGGCGAGAGCAGGGTTGCAGTTGGAATGGAATCTGGGGCAAACGGTCCTGTCTGGGTATCCGGGCTGAATACGGTGATATGGCGGATAATAGTGCTGGTGTCCCCGGTGGAGTCCTTTACTGTCAGGAAGAGGTTGTAGGAACCCTGTGCCTTGAAGGTGAATTTACCAGGACTTTGCTTCGCGGAAAAGGGTTTTTCACTGTCCATATGCCAGGAGAAGGAATAAGGAGGTTTCCCGCCGAAGGCCGATCCCTGTAGATTTAAAGACTGATTCTGCACCATGATAACGTTTGAAAATAAAGGCAGATCGATGGATGCATGGACCGTCAGGTTCTTCAGCTCTTCGGCAGCGATTTCATCTTCAGCAGTGATCTGATTCAGGGTGTTTGAAAGATGGACCTGAGCATCCTGAGAAGATACAAGTCCGCGTCCCTGTTCTTCAGGGAAGATCCCAAGGCCGTTCAATTTTTCGAACATCTTTTTCACGCCGGCATCGTTGTCGAGGGTCGGGTCTGAAAAATCGACTTTGATGCCCACCAAGGCATCGCGGACGCTTTGGGGAATGGTGATGCCGTTGTTGGGATTACCGTCCTCGTCGAGGGAAATCAGAAATCGGGATATATTGATAACATTCGTATTGAAATTGGTCTGGGTTCCGCCGCCCAGATCTACGGGCGTAACGATGCCTTTTGCTGATGATTGCCCGAGAACCACGCTGCCGATATAAAATGTTACATCTTCCCCGTCCTGATAGAAAAAACCGCCTTGAGAATCGGTCATGCCGGACCAGGTTAGGGTTCTGTATTGAAGCCCTTCCACCGGGCTGTCGACGAAGAAACCGACATTGAAAGTACCCTCGGGTTTTTGTATGGCGGGTCCGCCTCCGTTGTTTCTACCGCATCCTGTTGGCAAAAGAAAGGATAAGAGGGCTATACTAATGAGTGTAAAGAGGAAAAATCGGCTCCTTATAACCAAGGGATGTTGATGCATCGGGAATACACCTCTCTTCCTTCTTTTAAAAACAATACAAATGTGCTCTTAAAGCACAGTATAAATCCCTCTATGCCTTTGTCCATATGCCCCCCACAGACAAACGCATCCATGCCTCAGGGGATATCCGAGCAACGGATTAATATCT
>DATKLV010000090.1:0-4868 GCA_035542255.1 Desulfomonilia bacterium
GATCGAGGAAGAGCTCACCCACTCCGAGAATTTCTATCGGACGCTGTTCGAGAATTCCGGCACCGCGACCATCGTCATCGAGGAAGACACAACGGTCTCCATGATCAATTCCGACTTTGCCAACTTCACCGGTTACACCAGGGACGAGATAATCGGCAAGAGCTGGACCAGATACGTTGCTGAAGACGACATCGAGAGACTCTTTGAGTACCACAAGAAGAGACGGCTCGATCCTACACAGGCCCCGCGAAACTATGAGTTCAAGATAAGGAACAAGGACGGCGGCCTGCTCCACGTCTTCATGACCATCGCCATGATCCCCGGCACCACGCAGAGCATCGCCTCCATGGTGGACATCTCCGAGCGTGTCGAGATGGAAAAGGCCCTGCAGGACAGCGAGAAACTGTTCCGCCAGCTCGTTGAAACCATGAATGAGGGCCTTGGTATCCAGGACAAAAAAGGCATCATCACCTATATCAATGAAAAGGGCTGCAAGATACTTCAGCTCCCCAGGGAACAAATCATAGGACGGCCCAGCAAGGAATTCATCAGCGAGCGTGACCTTGAGGTCTGGATGCAGAATATCCAGAACAGGGACGCAGCTGATTCCTATGAGGTTACCTGGAGATCCCAGGATGGTTCCCCCATCTACACACTGGTATCGCCGCGGGCCATGTATGACTCCCAGGGCCGTTTCATCGGCGGCTTCGGCGTCATCACCGATATCACCGCGCTCAAACAGCTCGAAAAGGAGGTCCTTGACATCAGCGAACGTGAGCGTCAGAAAATCGGTTACGAACTCCACGACGACCTTGGCCAGCACCTCATCGGCATCGACGTCATGACAAAGGTGCTCGGAAACAAGCTGGAGTTGGTCTCACCGGAGGACGCCCGGTATGTGTCCGAGATCAACCAACTCGTCAAGGAGGCCATCGAAAAGACCAGAAGGCTGGCCCGGGGTCTTTGTCCAGTGCACCTTACCTCACTTGGGCTGGAGTCTTCCCTGGAGGAACTGGCTGCATCAACGTCGAGCATCTTCTCCATCTCGTGCACGTTGCACTGCCCCAGGCATATCCCCATCAGGGACAACACGCTCGCCACCCACCTCTACTACATCGCCAAGGAATCCATCCACAACGCCATTGAGCACGGACACTCATCAAAGATCTGGGTAGAGCTGTTGAACAACAGCGGCAATATCTCGCTGTCCATCCTGGACAACGGCGTCGGGATCAAGGACACGAGCAAGGCGGTCGGCATCGGATTAAGGATCCTGAACTACCGGGCGCGCATGATAGGTGCATCCCTGCGCATCGAGTCCGACCCTGGCGGCGGGACACTGGTGACCTGCACCTTCAACCAGGAAAGGGAACCGGGATATGCCGACAGGTAAACACGGCACCGGCGGCAGACACAGGATCCTCATCGTGGACGATCACCCCATCTTCCGGCACGGCCTTGGGCAGCTCATCAGCCAGGAGGACGACCTGACGGTCTGCGGCGAGGCGGAAGACTATCATGGAGCCATGAATGCCGTCGAGGCCTTAAAACCGGACATGGTGGTCGTGGACATCACCCTCAAAGACATGAGCGGCATCGACCTCATCAAGGAGGTCCACAAGTACCATAAGGGGCTCCCCATGCTTGTCATCTCCATGCATGACGAATCGCTCTATGCCGAGCGGGCATTCCGGGCCGGGGCCAGGGGCTATGTCATGAAGCAGGAGGCCTCTGAGTCCGTAGTGCAGGCAATCCGTCAAGTGCTGTCCGGAGGTATCTATGCGAGCAGGCGGGTCACCGAGAATATACTGACCCGATTCATCGAGGGCACTGGCGAGCCCTCCGAATCCCCGCTCAAAGAGCTGACCGACCGCGAGATCGAGGTGTTCCAGCTCATCGGCGAAGGCCTGAGCATAAGCGAGATCGGCCAGAGACTCCATCTGAGCGTCAAGACCATCGGCACCTACCGGGAGCGCCTCAAGGAGAAGCTCAACCTGAAGAACGCCACCGAGTTATTGCGCTATGCCCTGAACTGGGTGGAAAAGGAACGCCAGTCCCAGGGATGACCAAAACGCTCTAGGTCATCGACCTACCCTATTTTCCTTTATCTCCCCACACAAGAAACAGCCTACAACTTATTGTTTAATATATTGTTTTGACCGATTATGCATAAGTAATAAAAATGACTGCAAGGAGGTCAGTATGGCAACTAAATCTTTGAACGGAAGTCCTTACCGGTTCCAGCTCACGATAAAGGACCTGCTCAACAGCTCAATGATCACTGCAAGGGACCAGGAGATCGTGTACCGGGACAAGATACGCTACACCTACAAGGATCTCTTCGAACGGATTAACCGGCTCGGCAGTGCTTTGACGGACCTGGGTGTCAGGCAGGGGGATACGGTGGCTGTGTTTGATTACGACTCGCACCGGTATCTCGAGAGTTTTTTCGCCGTTCCCATGCTGGGTGCAGTGCTTTTCATGGTGAACTGGCGGCTGTCCCCGGACCAGATCGAGTATACCATGAACCACGCAAAAGCAGATGTCGTGCTCGTCAATGCCGATTTCCTGCCGCTGCTTGCTTCCATCCGGGACAGGCTCAGTTCCGTCAGGAAGGTCGTGGTTCTCACGGATGCCCCCGAGGTCCCGAAGACCGACATTCACCTTGATGCCGAGTACGAACGCATGCTTGCAGATGCCTCCCCGGACCATGATTTCCCGGATCTCGATGAGAACACCAAAGCCACGACCTTCTACACCACAGGCACCACAGGCCTGCCCAAAGGCGTGTTCTTCACCCACCGGCAGCATGTGCTCCACACCATGAGCGTGTGCATCACCGTGAGCTGCCATGACACACCGTTGAGGTTCTCCACATCGGATGTCTACATGCCCATAACCCCCATGTTCCATGTCCATGCCTGGGGATTCCCCTACATCGCCACCATGATGGGCATCAAACAGGTCTACCCGGGCAAGTATGAGCCCGAGATGCTTCTCAAGCTCATCCTGGAAGAACGGGTCACCTACTCTCACTGCGTTCCCACCATCCTCCAGATGCTGGTGAACAGCCCAATCACCAAAAAATTCGATTTCTCGTACTGGAAGGTCGTCATAGGAGGGGCAAGGCTCGCCAAGGGGCTGGCCAAGTCGGCCCTCGACCTCGGGATCCAGGTGATGGCCGGGTACGGCATGTCCGAGACCTGCCCGGTGATCAGCGTCTCGAATCTCAAACCGTCCATGAAGGGTCTGGACAACGACCAGAAGAGCGACATCGTCATCAGGGCAGGTATACCCATCCCTCTGGTGGATGTGAGGATCGCCGATCCTTCAGGCAACTTCCTGCCCGCAGACGGTGAGTCAACAGGTGAGATCGTGGTACGTGCACCCTGGTTTACGCACGGGTACTACAGGGATCCGGAGAAAACAGGGGAGCTTTGGCGCGGGGGCTGGCTCCATACCGGCGATGTGGGCTATATGGACGCCGAAGGCTACATCCAGATCACGGACCGGCTCAAGGACGTCATCAAGACGGGAGGTGAGTGGATATCCTCCCTGGACCTCGAGAACGCCATCAGCACGCATGAGGCAGTGCTGGAGGCTGCGGCCATCGGCGTTCCCGACACCAAGTGGGGTGAGAGGCCCATCCTGTTCGTGACCCTCAAGCCCCCGTTCCAGGGTAATGGTGTCACAGAGGACGTCCTCAAGAACTTCATGAGTCAGTGTGCGGCACAGGGCAAGATCCCGAAATACGGCATCCCGGACCGGTGCATCATCACGGAGAACATCCCCAAGACGAGCGTGGGCAAGATCGACAAAAAACTCATCAGGGCTAACTACACAAAGGAACAGCTCTCTTCATAACGAGGATCCTTAAGCATCATGACAAGGGCGGGCCGGTTGGCGGCCCGCCTTCAGCTTAGCCCGAAAAAATTAAACCCGCTGTGCGTGCTTTCATAAAAATGTCCTGGGTAGACGTATTGAAATCACCTGTGAATTCTTGGAGGGAAAGATGTTGGTAGCAATTGATAAGAAAGGGGACATACTTATTGTTAAGATCGTTGGTGCAATTGATAACGATGCAGCAAAGACACTGAGATTTGAACTTGCTGAAATAGCAGCCCAGAAGCCCTCACAAGTAGTTTTGGATCTTTCACAAGTTCCAGCTATGGGATCAATTGGCATTGGCAATATTCTGATGTTCTTCAAAACCCTCCAGGGATTTAATGCATGCTTTGAAATAAACGGAATTCATGAAGACTTGTATCCCTTTTTCAAGACAACAAAATTAGACAGACTCTTTCCTATATCTCAATAATGAGAAACCACATGGAGAGGATTATTCTTATTAATAAGAAATATTCTGTACACCCCAATATGTTTTAGGAGAGCACACGTAAAATCGTTCAATATTAGGAGGGGTAACTTAATGATTCAACGATTACTTATTGTTGATGAATCTCCTTTTGTAAGGGCTGCACTTCACGACATGCTAAATCACCTAAGTTACGAAGTTGAATCATCCTGTAATAAGAACGAAGCCCTTGAGCTATTTAAAGGATGTAAGGGTGAAAGAAAATTTGATGCAGTAATTATAGAGTTTGAAGATATGCATGATAATGTCACCAATAATATCCTGTCCGAAATTAGGAATATAGACCAGAATATTAAAACTATCGCTTTGGGGACTAAGTTTTGCAGTAAGTTTTTATCTAATTTTACAGATTATGGCTTCAATGCAGTTCTGGTTAAGCCATTCAAGTTAGATGAATTGTTGTTTACACTTAAATTCATTGAAGAACCGAGCCAATTGCAAAACTCATAAAGATGCACAATTTTCTAAGATGACGTATAAGTAGTTGAAATAA
>DATKLV010000091.1:0-4098 GCA_035542255.1 Desulfomonilia bacterium
CCCGACGAGATCGGGCCCATTGGCGTGCAGTCTCCCAACGGCGTGGTGGATATACGGGTTGCGGACGAGGCCGTGGCGGTGGCAATGGCAAAGAAGTACCTTTCCTACTTCCAGGGGCGGCTCGATCAATGGACCTGCGACGACCAGCGCAGGCTCCGCACCCTCATCCCGGAAAACCGCAAGCGAGCCTACGACGTCCGTTCTGTCATCGAGATATTGGCTGATACAGGCAGCGTCCTCGAACTGCGGAAAGAATTCGGCGTTGGGTTCATCACTGCGCTTATCCGCATCGAAGGCAGGCCCATGGGACTGTTTGCCAACAACCCCCATCACCTGGGCGGGGCCATCGACGCGGATGCAGCGGACAAGGCAGCGAGATTCATGCAGCTCTGCAATGCCTTTGGTCTACCCATGGTCTCGCTGTGTGATACCCCCGGGTTTATGGTGGGCCCGGAGGCGGAGAAGACCGCGCTCGTGCGCCACGTGTCCCGCCTGTTCGTGACAGCAAGTCACCTGAGCGTGCCGCTCTACACCGTGGTTCTCCGCAAGGGCTACGGCCTGGGCGCCATGAGCGTGGCAGGCGGGTATTTCCATGCGCCGTTCTTCACGGTGTCGTGGCCCACAGGCGAGTTCGGTGGCATGGGTCTTGAGGGTGCGGTAAGGCTAGCCATGCGCAGGGAGCTTGCAGCCATAGACGACCCGGTCAAGCGGGAACAGACCTTCCAGCAGGCGGTGGCCATGTTCTACGAGCACGGCAAGGCCATCAATATGGCTTCCTACCTGGAGATCGATGGTGTCATCGACCCGATGGATACACGCCGCTGGATCATACGCGGCCTCAAGTCGGTGCCCAAACAAGGATCAGACAGAAAGCGCACATTCATCGATACATGGTAAAAAAGGATCTCGTGTCTGAGATCGTAAAAAGAAAATGGTTGTCAAGTTTCCGGTTGCCGGTTTTTCAGGCTGGCCCTATGAACAGAATCGAACCATCTTAAGAGAATTCTAGAAAGGGAGAATGTATGATGCAACACGCTTTGCCTGATACCGGGACATTGTACAAGGCGTTTTTCGAGAAGGACAGCTCGTTCGAAGGCATATTCTTTACCGGGGTAAAGACCACGGGCATATTCTGCCGCCCGACCTGCACTGCGCGCAAGCCGAAATGGGAACATGTGGAGTTCTTTCCATCGGCCAGAGAAGCGCTCCTGAACGGTTACCGGCCCTGCAGGGTATGCAGGCCTCTGGAATACAAGGGGGAGGCTCCCGACTGGCTGAGGCCTCTTCTCGACGAGGTCGATTCTTCCGCAGGGATCAGGCTGAAAGATAGAGATCTCAAAGAGCGCGGGATCGATCCCAGCCGTGTCCGGCGATGGTTCAAAAAGGAGCATGGGATAACCTTCCAGGCCTATCTGCGGACCCTGCGGATAACCCGGGCATACGGAAAGATCCGATACGGGGACAAGGTCATAGATGCGGCTTTCGATTCCGGATACGATTCGCTGGGCGGGTTTACCGAGTATTTCAAGAAGGCTACCGGGTTCTCACCCAATAAAAGCACCCGGCATCAGCTCATCACCGTAACGAGGATTCTCACCCCGTTGGGACCCATGCTGGCCGGTGCGACGGACGAGGGGATCTGCCTGCTGGAGTTCGTTGACCGGAGGATGATCGAGACGCAGTTGTCGAGACTGAAGAGGTTGTTGCATGCAGACTTCGTTCCCGGCTCCAATATGCACTTTGAAGCCCTTCAGCGGCAGCTTGAAGAATACTTTTCCGGCAGGAGAAAGGAGTTCCGGCTGCCCCTGGTGCTGAGAGGCTCATCCTTCCAGCAGGATGTCTGGAAGGCGCTGCTGACGATCCCCTACGGCGAGACCCGATCTTACCAGGAACAGGCCCTTCTGCTTAAAAGACCCGATGCAATCCGGGCGGTCGCGAAGGCTAATGGAGACAACAGGATCTCCATAGTGATCCCATGCCACAGGGTAATCGGCAAGGACGGCGGTCTGGTGGGATACGGCGGGGGACTGTGGCGGAAGAAATACCTGCTGGAGCATGAAGCCGCGCACAAGGATGATCCGGATGGGGTATCAGGGGACATCCATGAAAGGGAGATTCAGGGAAACATGGGCCTGCCGCCTGCAGGTCAAGGCGGGCACGGATGAAAAGGGGCGAAGAAAAGGAAAGAAAAGCAAAAGAAGAAGGGGACATATTTATTTTTCACCCAAGCAAGAGTTTAGGAGCTAGAATAAAAGAGATTCTTCACTTCGTTCAGAATGACAACAACTGTGTTAGATAGGGTGTCATCCTGAGCGCAGCGAAGGATCTCATGTCTGATCCCTTCAGAAACAGATCAAGGCGGGCACTGGGCGCAGAAGGAGCGGAAGACCTCGGTTGACAGGTAGCGGTCGCCCCGGTCCGGGAAGATGACCACCACGGTCGATCCGCGGGGGAGGTTGCGCGCCACTTTGAGCGCGCCCCACATGGCCGCTCCCGAGCTTACTCCGCAGAACAGTCCTTCGTGGATGGAGAGGTCGCGCGTGGTCTCGAAGGCATCCTCGTCCGAGCATATGATCTTGTCATCCAGCCGGGCCGGGTCGTATATCTTGGGGACGATGGCCTCATGCATGTTCTTCAGGCCCTGGATACGGTGGTTCAAGGTCGGCTCGACACCCACAACCTTCACGGCCGACTTTATTTCCTTCAAGAACATCGAGCATCCCATGAGGGTGCCGGTGGTGCCCATGCCGGCTACAAAGGCATCGATCTGGCCCCCTGTCTGCCGGAGGATCTCCGGCCCTGTGGTCTGGTAGTGAGCCAGGTAGTTGTAGGGGTTGTCGAACTGGTTCGGCATGAAGTAGTTATCACCCTCGCATTCCATGATGTGGTGCGCCCGGTTGATGGCGCCGTCGGTCTTGTCGCAGCCGGGGGTCAATTCGAGATCAGCCCCGAGTGCCTGTAATACCGCGCGGCGCTCCGTGCTCACGCAGGTGGGCATGGTCAGTTTTATCTTGAAGCCCATGGCCGCCGCCACCATGGCCATGCCGATGCCGGTGTTGCCCGAAGTGGGTTCCAGGATTGTCTTGCCCGGGGTCAGCTTGCCTGATGACACAGCCTCTTTCAACATGAAGAGAGCCGGCCGGTCTTTAACTGAACCGCCCGGATTGGAACCCTCCAGCTTTGCCATGATCCGCACGCCCGTTTTCTCGGAGTTCCAGATATTCCTTATCTCGACAAGTGGTGTATTCCCGATCGCATCCAGCACGCTCATGCGTATCACTCCTTTGTATCCTGCAGTTATATTTGCACTATGCACTCACGTATGACTTTTTTCAGGCAGATGCAAGCTATTATGAATGAAAAGAGAAGAAAACCACTTCCCTATCCAAGGCAAGTTATTTCTCACAGTTCCGTGAGTTCATCACACTGTATCAACTAAGGGATTGAAATATCATTACTTGACCGATGGCATTAATATTGCTAAAATTATTAAGGGGTAATCTCTGATATTTCCTATTTGTCCTGTTGAGATGCCCTCGTGAATCCGGAAGTCTTGAGACAATGAGAGTTGCTCCATTACATTAACTCTATGAGGGGGTCATACATGGGTACGCCCCGTTTTTCTTTTCTCTTGAAAACTGTTCTCATACTCATTCTTGTCCTTCCCTTTGCCGGTTGCGGCGGCGGGGGAGGCGGTGGTAAGTCCGCCGGTGCCGCTGAGGAACAGAGCACGACGGTTACGGTAACCGGCCGTATCCTTGACAAAGATCATAATCCCATAGCAAACGCAACCGTAACCATCGAGAGCACCCCTGTTATCGTTCAGACGGATCGATGGGGAGAATTTTCAGCAAAGGTCGAAACCGGGGAACACACGATCACCATTACGAAAGACAACATCACCCTTTATCAGAATACTTTCACAGCTCAAACAGGGTTTACTGCAGTCGATCTGGGCGACCTTACCCCGAATTATGCGAGCGGTGAAGGCAATAGCAGCGGCGGTACAAGCAGTGGTAGCGGAAGCGGGAGCAGCAGCGGAAGCAGCAGTAGCAACAGTAGTAGTGGCGGCAGCAGTGGAGGAAGCAGCAGCGGCAG
>DATKLV010000092.1:0-6904 GCA_035542255.1 Desulfomonilia bacterium
ACGTAGGTAAAAATCTCTTCAGCGGATTTACCTGCCAGCTTTGAGTCCTGTCCCTGAAATTCCACTGCCTTCTGCTTTACAAAGGAGTCGCTTACCGTTACCGTATCCTTGCGGAAAGGCCTTACACTGCGGATGTAGAAAGGGATCCCGACAATAGCCTGATTACCTGCCTTGTCCGCCGCTGTTACTGCCATGGGCGTATTGGTAGCCACATCCCTCGGCACGGCAAAGAAGCACACATAGTACGGCTTGGCCTTGCCCTGTGTGAGGTAGCCGGGGTAGAAGGCATCTCCGCACTTGACGCCGCATGACTGAACCGCCTTGGTTACCCGGTATACTGCCAGGCACGTGCCTCCGGGATTGATATTGTGCGCCCTCGTCAGTAGAGCAATGCGTGGGGGAATCGAGTCGATAGTGACCTTGAACTGCAATAAAGACGTATTTCTCAAGGGTGAAAAGTCCGTGGTCCTGATCCTGAAGACAGCTTCACCATCTTTGAGCTTGATGTCCCTGGGTATGATCTTTACCGCGACTACCTTTTCATAAGTCCCCTTTGATGATATCTGCTCGGAAGACAGCTCGTATTCATGTTTGTTCTGCTCGATGGTCACCTTATAATTTCTGATGCCGCTTCTGTTATCTCTCAGGGTTATGGTTACATCCTTTTCCTTCCCGATGGTGTCAAATGGTTTATCCTGGCTTATCGTAGGCTTCTCCCATTCGAGGTAATGGTACCCCGCAGCGATGATTGAACCTATGAGCACGAGCAAGAGTACAACCTGGACGGTCGCCTTTTTTGAGCTTTTCATGAATTCCTCCCTAGGTTGGAACATCCCCAAAACATGCGTACTAAAACCTGAAAGAATATTCAAGGGGATTAAAAGTGAGGGGCGATCCATGGGCAAGTCTAAAGAAAAGGATATCGATCAAATGGTCTGCTGCTGCTCACTCTTTACATGCTAGTGCAAAATTGCATTATTAACTATGTCATTTCGAAGGAATGAAATGACTGAAAATTCCTTGGAATCATTGCATAAAGATTTCTCCCTACGTCGAAATGACATATCGTGTAATACTGCAGGTAGATACTAGTCAGCGATTACTTATATCTGGTATATTGTTGAAACGGCAACTATATCCTATCCGGAAGGTCTGATGGAAAAAGGAAGCGAAAAGATATCCGTCGCACGATTATCCGTAATCTCCAATACCTGCCTGATCGTATTGAAGGTCATCATCGGCATGATGATCGGTTCGGTGTCGATCATATCGGAAGCCATCCACTCCGGGGTGGATCTGGTTGCTGCCGTAATAGCCTATATCTCGGTAAAAAAGTCAGGCAAACCCGCGGATAAGGAACACCCCTTCGGCCATGGCAAGTTCGAGAATGTCTCGGGTAGTGTGGAAGCCGCACTTATCTTTCTCGCCGGAGGCTGGATCATCTATGAGGCCATAAAGAGGTTCATGCATATGCAACCACTTGAAACCGTTTCATGGGGTGTCGGAGTCATGCTGGTATCGTGCATCGTTAACATCCTTGTATCCGAACGGCTCTTCGCCATCGGGAATAAAACGGATTCCATTGCCCTCAAGGCGGATGCCTGGCACTTGAGGACCGATGTCTATACATCTGCAGGGGTCATGGGGGGTCTTTTTCTCATATGGATAGGGAAATGGGTTATACCAGGCGTTCCCCTTAACTGGATAGACCCTTTGGCAGCCATCGCCGTAGCTGTCCTCATTATTCATGCCGCATGGGAGATCACCGTTCAATCTTTACGCGATCTCCTCGATGTCACCCTGCCCATAGCCGAGAGGACCATGATCAGGGATCTGATCAGCAGCATGTATCCGGATGTTCATGGTTATCATAAACTTAAGACCAGGAAGGCAGGGAGTGTTCGTTTCATTGAATTCCATATGCTTGTTGACCCTCAGATGAGCGTTGAGAAATCCCATCACCTAACGGATAACATCACCCGCATGATCTATGATCGCCTCCCGAACTCCAACGTAACTATACATGTCGAACCATGTGATGGAAGGTGTGATGCCGATTGCACCGCCAACTGCCTGCTTTCTTCCGAAGATCGAGCAGATAAGCTGGAAAAGAGAGCGTCAAAAAATTTGCGGAGCCGCTAGGTTAAGATCTTGGGAATAGCGGGTTCATTCCTGGTAGGCACTGGGAGTATCTTAGCCGGATAACCCAGGGCAAGGGTGGCCACAATCATGTGACCCTCGGCCAGGCCGATTTCCTTTTTCAACGCTGAATCCCGTATAACGGACCCCAGGTCTATCCATCACGTACCAGGACCGCGGTCTGGAGCACAAAGCATAAAATAAGATGCCGCCAGCGCACAGTCCACCGACACGGTACGTATTTCTTTCGGGCCTGCGATGTAGACGACGCATGGGGCATTATAAAACACATTGAAGTCCGTGGATTCCAGGATAGGTTTATAATTCATCAACAGTTCGCTGAATTCCATTACATCTCCTCTTTATCTAGTTGTATTTGAAGACCTCTCACGGCATTTTTTTCCTCCTCTTGTTGTTGCCTTTTTTCTTGCCGTCTTCCGTATAACTGACCCACGTTTCACTCAGCCTTAGGAGCTCCCTGTCCACCAGATGGTGGATGGAATTTCTTTCATATGAGCCATTTTTCTGTTTCCTGCCGGCCTTCACACCGGTGAGGATCTCGATGCCTTCGTCGATGGTCTCCACACTCCATATGGTGAACATGCCCTTCTTTATGGCCTCGATCACCTCGTCTTTGAGCATGAGGTTCCTCACATTGCTTTCAGGGATGATGACACCCTGGCCTCGACCGAGTCCCTTTACCTTGCAGACCTCGAAAAAGCCTTCGATCTTCTCATTTACCCCGCCGATAGCCTGGACCTCACCTTTCTGGTTCACCGAACCGGTTACCGCTATGCCCTGCCTGATGGGCTTGCCGGACAAGGCAGAGAGAAGTGCATAGAGCTCGGTCGACGAGGCCGAGTCCCCTTCGACACCAGAATAACTCTGTTCGAAAACGAGCCGCGCGGAAAGACTTATCGGTTTGTCCCGAGCATAGGTGTGAGCAAGATATCCCGAGAGAATCATGACGCCCTTCGTGTGAATGGGCCCCCCGAGCTTTGCTTCTCTTTCGATATCTATAAGACCATCGCGGCCCGGCTCTATGCTCGCCGTGATTCTGCTCGGTCTCCCGAACATGATATCACCGAGATCGATTACGGACAACCCGTTCACCTGTCCGACCTTTTCTCCCTGGACATCGATCCTGATGGCACCCTGTCCGATCATTTCCTTGGCCTTCTCCATGAGGAGGTTGGAACGGTTGAACCGCTCTTCTATGGCCTGCATCACATGGTTCTCATTCACCAGGTCTTTCTTCTCCTCGGTGGCGTAAAAGCTTGCCTCCCTGATGACATTGGCGATCTCGCCGAAGCGTGTGGAAAGCTTCTGCTGGTCGGAAGCAAGTCTGCAGCTGTGCTCGATCACCTTGGCTATGGCGAGCTTGTCGAAGTGCAGCAGGTTTTCCTCATCGCAGAGACTGCAGACAAATGAGGCATAGTGCCTCATGTTCTCACGGCTCCTGTCCATGACCGTGTCAAAATCCGCCTTCACCTTGAAGAGATCCTGGAAATCCTCATCAAGTTCGAAGAGCCGGTAGTAAAGATACGGCGTACCGATCAGGATAACCTTGATGTTCCATGGGATGGGCTCGGGCATGATCCCCCTGGTGGTCATGAAACCCATACGCTCTCCTGCATCCTCGATACGGATTTCACGGTTTCTGATTGCACGTTTGAGGCTCTCCCAGGAGAACATATTGATAAGGACGTCTTCCACGGGCAGGATGAGGTACCCGCCGCTTGCCTGGTGGAGAGAACCGGCCCTGATCATGGTAAAGTCGGTGAGCAGTGCACCGAAGAGGGCCTCTTTCTCGATGCGACCGAAGAGACTGTTGTAGTTAGGGTTCAGCTCCATGACTATCGGAGCACCCTTGAGCTTGGAATTGTCTATAAACACATTGACCTTATACTTCCTGAATCTGAGCTCTTCATCCTGGACAAAGGGAAATTCCATCTGGCCCTGCTTTTTCTGCTCGTCGCCCCTGAAAACGGACAGGTTCTCCACCATGTCGTCCCTCATCTCTCTCAGGTAGGAGGTCAACTCGGGGATCTTTCTGTATTTCTTTTCAAGATCTTCCAGGAGGAGGTTAAGGGTGTACAAGGCCACGTCTTTATCGAGCTTCGATATCATCTCGTTCGTCTTCTTTTCAAGGGCCGCCATATGTCTGCCGGATTTCTTAAGCTGTTCCTGGAGCCTGCCCTGCTTGCGGGTGATATCGTCCCTTGTCTTTTTGTCCAACGCGCGGAATTCTTCCTCGGTAATGGGTTTGTTGTCTATTATGGGGATTGCAATGAGACCCATGGGGGTCGCCTGTATGAGCAGCCCCTTGTTCTTGGCATCCTCGTTTATCTTGTTATAGGCCTCTTCCCGTTGTTCCTGGAACTTCTTGACCGTATTGTTTCTCCTGACTGCATACTCTTCGCTTTCAAAGGCCTTTGCGATCTCTTTGCGGGCATCCTTTACGAATTCGTCTGCACTGCGTGCAAATTGCCATGCCATGCCTGCGGGCATGGAGATAGCCTTCGGTCGGTAGGGATCCTTAAAGTTGTTTACATAACACCAGTCATTGGGGGTGGGCTGGTCCTTGGCGATTTCCCTCAGATAACGCCTGACCGCGGTTTTTCTCCCTGAGCCGGCATAGCCGGATACATAGATGTTGAAGCCTTTGTTTTTGATCCTGAGCCCGAACTCGAGTGATTTTAATGCCCGTATCTGACCCAGAATAGTCTGGAGCGGTTTTGCTTCCCTGCTGTCCCTGCACTCAAGCACGTCCGGTGCGCATACACAACGCAATTTTTCAAGTTGTACCTTGCCTGACATCTCTGCTCCTTCCCGTACGAATTCAACATGTGATGCACGCTAACCATGATAATCATCAATATTGTAATTGCAAGCAAGAACCGGAATTTATGCATCTTGTCCCATGAGGATTGGAGGATTGTTTGCTGACATTCCATGATCCTTCTGGAATTGCCCACATGCATGAATCGAATCAGCAGGAAATATCATCATTAATTAAATAAGTAATATAAATTGAAAGGAAAGGTTGGAGACGGGTTGAAGGCAATTATATGAGTGGATATTCAAGAAAATATCCACTCAAAAAAGGAGGGTATGATGTTTACTCCTAAAACAATCCTCGTCCCGACAGACTTTTCACAATCCTCAGATAGGGCTTTGGAAAAGGCTGTGGATATGGCGGAGAAGTATAATTCAAAGATCGTTCTCCTTCACGTCATTGATGAGAACATACAACAGTGCGTCGTTGATTATTGTCTCAGAAATGAGGAGGTGGAGCAACTGGAAGAGGAAAGCGTGAAAAGATCCAGGGAAAGATTGATGCAGGAAGCCAATGCATTGAAGGGCTCGCGTCATGTGGAGATCGACTTCGATCTTAAGAAAGGCGTACCTGCGGAAATAATCTTGGATGAGCAGCTCAAAACCGGTACTGATCTCATCATCATAGGCTCCCATGGCAAGAAAAACATCATGAAGCATCTCATCGGGAGTGTAACCGACAAGGTGGTTCGAGCAGCAAAAGCCCCTGTAATGGTTGTCAGGGTTTAGATCATCACAGTTCATTACTCCTTCTTACATGGTAATCCCATGTGACAAGGAGTTATGCATGTTTTAAAACAGGGGTGAAAAGACGATAATGCCACTCCCTAAGACTGCACCGACCAAGACGATGACAGCGGTTTTCGCACCGTACCACTTCTCGTCATAGTCGACACGTGAGAGCAGCCAACCCAGTACGAAAAACAGGATGATAACAAACACCCCGTGGGTGATCCAATGATGACCCAGAAGACCGGCCATCCATTTTCTCAGGCCCTCGTTGCTCTCTTTCACAATCATCAGGATTCCGTTCAGTATGCTCACGACCAGGAACGACAAACCAAACCCTGGAACCAAGCTCGAAGAAGATTTATTTTCCATATCAGCCTCCCATCGCCGGAGCGGCAATCTTTGCCAAGGTTGCGACCTTGGAGCCCATGGCAATGATCGCACCGAAACCATCCATGGTGAGTCCCAGCACGACCATAACACCAAGGACTGTAAGCGTGATCTTCTTCAGTCCTTCACCTTCAAGAATCTGTTTGTCGAAAACGAGGACCGGCAGGTAAAGTGCGAGCAAAAGGATCACGAAAAAGAGATGCTCTTTCACTTCCATGAAGAAATTATGCGCCCATGGCCACGGTCCTGCCAGGATAAGGGCCTTTTCCGGCGCATAGTGCACCACGTACCAGTACCCGCCTACAAAGTACGAGAGCACAAAAAGGGCAACCGCTGCTAGACTAAGCTGTCTGATCCTTTCGATGTTCGATGGTGAAAGGTGCAATACATCGAAAAACAGCGCGACCGCGATGAGGGTACCGAGCACGCCGAACAGCACATGCGCCATTAATAATCCGACTTCAGGCATTGTATACCTCCTTTGAACGAGATATTTGCTGCCTTAATAGGGTCATTTCATGAAATTGCAAGTATAGTACCTATACTTATTTCAGGTAGACCCGATCAACCGGTGTTCGGTAACCCGTCGTGGATGGTCCGAGGGGACTACAGCGCCATGATGACTTGTTCAGTCAAGCCGCTTTTGGAATCTGCTTATCGCACCGGCAAAGAGGATCAGTCCGAGGATCGCCATGGCAAGGTACTGTGTCCAGAGGACCGAGAACCCGACCCCTTTGAGAAATATACCCCTTATGATCACAAGGAAGTACCTCAAGGGGTTCAGGTAGGTGATCCATTGAACAACCGA
>DATKLV010000093.1:0-5051 GCA_035542255.1 Desulfomonilia bacterium
TGACCAGGATAAAAGATCTCTACCCGGAGATGCCGGTGATCATGATCACCGCATACGAGGATATCAAAACCGTCATATCTTCCATGAAGCTCGGCGCATATGACTATGTGGTCAAACCCATAATCATGGGCGGCCTGAGGGTGACGATACAGAACGCCCTGGAGTCCATCCGCCTCAGAAAGGAAGTGAGGCTCCTCCAGGAACACTACCTGAAAGACAACCTGCCTTTTTTCATTGCACAGAGCAATGAGATCCAGGAGGTCATGGACTTCATCACAAGGGCTGCCAAGAGCCCTGACACGCCCATACTCATCCTGGGGGAGACCGGTACGGGCAAGGAACTCATTGCGAGTGCCATCCACTACCACAGCCCGAATTTCAAGGGTCCTTTTCTGACACTCAATTGCGCAGCCATCCCTAAGGACCTCATTGAAAGCGAGCTTTTCGGATATGAAAAAGGGGCCTTCAGCGGCGCGGGCCCTTCGGGAAAACGGGGCCTTATCGAGGAGGCAGCGGATGGGACACTGTTTCTCGATGAAGTGGGTGATTTGAGCCTTCAGGCCCAGGCAAAACTCCTGCGCTTTTTGGAAGACGGGGAATTCTACCGTGTTGGTTCAACCCAGAAACACCATATCCGAACACGAATCGTGTCCGCAACAAACAAGGACCTGAGCGACATGATGGAGCAGAGTTTATTCAGGAATGACCTATACTTCAGGCTGGGTGTGATCACAGTCAATGTTCCCTCCCTAAACGAACGCAAGGAGGACATCATCCCTCTGGCGAACCACTTTCTCCTTACGTTCAGTACCAAGTTTCATAAAAAATATAAGGGCATATCAAAGGAAGCCAAGCAGGCCCTTCAAGAGCATCACTGGGTGGGTAATGTACGCGAGTTGAAGAATCTCATTGAGCGAGGCGTACTTATCGGGAAAGGCCCTGAGCTGAAACTTGAGGATATGGGTATGAATAAACTCAGCCGAGGAGGAGGTAAGCTTTCTGCCGAAAAGGTATTCTTCCCAGATGAAGACCCAGCCATACCCCCCGAAGGTATCAATCTCATGCAGGCGGTCATGGAATATGAAAGACGTTATATCAAAGCCGCACTCAAGCATGCAGAGGGCAATGAGAGCAAGGCTGCAAGGCTTCTCCACATGAACCACTACACATTCCGCTATCAGAAAAAAAAGATCCTGTAGACGTCAAAGCTCTCTTTATCCTTTTGAAAAATTATCAAGGGTCTTTGTGAATTTTGCAAATATCTGAGTACCTGAATTCTGTCTTGTTTCTTAATAGAGCAGCTAACAGATTGAATGGACATATGGTCTCAGAATAAGCTTATCTGGCATGACCTATGCTCTATACACAGCTCAAAGGGAAGAAATTCCATGAACCTGTTTGAAGAGATCAGAGATAAGAAAATTCTGCTCATCGATGACGATGAGACTATCAGGGACTCCATGAGCATGTTCTTTCTTGGCGAAGGTATCCCCATCGATACCTTAGAGACAGGGGAAGAAGGAATCAAAGCCCTTGAGAAACAGCACTACGACATAATCATCACTGACTACCGCCTGCCCGGCATGGACGGACTCACCTTTCTCAGGCGCATTCGCGAGCTGTGCCCCGATTCATTCAGGATACTCATCACAGCATACAGGAGCAAAGAGGTGCTTGCGGCTGCAGCCAGGCTCGGTGCGGATGAATACATAGAAAAGCCTTTTACCACGAAGCTCATCAAAGATGCCCTGTCCCGATATGTGGAAAGAAGGAGATAAGGAGTTGTGTATAGGAGGACTGTATGTTTGATAAGATCTTGTATCCTACAGACTTTTCAGAAGTAGCCAAGAAGGCATTACCCTATATTGAGGCATTAAAGAGTGCTGGGGCGAATGAGGTGATCATTTTACATGTAAACGATGAGACATGCATAAATACTCTTCGCATATTTACGACACAAGATGTTCTTGCTTTAGAAAAACGCTGGAAGGATTCAGCACTCAACCAGATTTCCCCCATTGAAGATGAGTTGAAGAGTAAAGGATTTCACGTCAAGACCAGAATCGATAATGGTGTTCCATTCAGAGAGATTCTGAGGGTGGCAGATGAAGAGAATGTTTCCGTTATCATTATGGGCTCTCATGGAAAGAACAACATCATCGAGATTATGCTGGGCTCTGTTGCGGAAAAAGTGGCCAGCAGGGCCCAGAAGCCTGTTCTCATAGTAAGGAGATAAGAAGCTTCCATTCCATATACCGGTTTACGATAAGGATCTGTTTACCCTTTGAGTGAGGACAATGAAAAATATTGTGGATAAATATGATGCCATCATTGTCGTGCGAGGCGGATTTTATGCGCTGAAAAAACCAACCAAACGTATTGAGGGTATTCATTCATGCCCCAGTACTGGACAAAATGATAAAGGAGATTAAAGTATGAAAGGCCTCGATGCAATTTTTTCTCCTCAATCCATTGCTGTGGTGGGAGCCTCCTCAACACCGGGAAAGGTTGGGCATGATATCTTTGCCAACATTCTCAAAGGAGGCTACAGAGGCACCCTGTATCCGGTCAATCCCGGTGCATATTCGATCAGCAGCGTCAGGTCGTTCATGACCATCTCCGACATACCTGACACAATCGATCTGGTGATCATAATCCTTCCGCCAAAGCTTGCTCTTCCTGCCGTAGACCAGGCAATCAAAAAGGGGGTCGGGGGGATCGTAATCGTTAGTGCCGGGTTCCGTGAAGTTGGGGGAGAAGGCCGTGAGATGGAGGATAAAATCGTTGCTGTCTGCAAAGAGGCAGGTGTCCGTCTTGTCGGCCCGAACTGCCTGGGAGTGATCAACCCGATCGATTCGGTCCGCCTGAATGCAAGCTTTTCTGCCCTTATGCCCCTGGCGGGTAATATCTCCTTCATATCCCAGAGCGGAGCTCTTTGTACATCGGTCCTGGATTTTGCAGCAGACCGCGATTTCGGTTTCTCAAAGTTCATCTCCATAGGGAATAAAGCGGATGTTGACGAACTTGATATCCTCCGCTACCTCCGCGACGATTTCGATACAGAGGTTATCATGATCTACCTGGAGGAACTTCGCCGGGGGCCGGAATTCATCGAGGAGGTCAAGAACATAACCGCAGGAGATCGTCCGATACCCATACTGGCCATAAAATCCGGCCGGACAAGCGCCGGTGCAGCCGCCGCTGCATCTCACACAGGCTCCCTCGCAGGTTCGGAATCTGTTTATGATGCAATCTTCAAATAATCGGGGATCATCAGGTGCGATACAGTCGACCAGCTTTTCGATTTCGCCAACGTATTCAGCTACAAGAAAATGAGCAGGCTTGGCAAGCAGGCGAGAAAGCTCCCCAGGGGAAACCGGGTGGCCATTGTGACAAACGCCGGAGGTCCGGGGATCCTAGCAACAGATGTGACTATTTCATCAGGATTACAGCTTGCAAAGTTTAGTGATGGAACCCTCCATGCACTGGCCGAACACCTGCCTTCGGCGGCAAATATAAAAAATCCTGTGGATGTCATCGGAGATGCCGATTACGATCGATATGAAAATGCCCTGACAGCAGTTATTTACGATGAAATTGTCGACGGCGCCCTGGTGATCCTAACCCCACAATCCATGACCAATGCCCTGGGTACCGCCCAGGCGATCGTTAAGATCGCGCGTCAATCAAACAAGCCGATTCTGTGCTGTTTCATGGGTGTTGGCGATGTTTCCGAAGGGGTTAATTTTTTTCATGAAAACGGATATCCAGTCTATAGGTTCCCAGAAAACGCTGCACAGGCCTTTGCCGTTCTCTACAAATATTCGCAATGGTTGCACCGCAAGCAACTCGATCCGTTCAAGTTAAGCCATGACAATGAGAAGGCATCACTCATCATTAGAAGATGCCTTGATGAAGGAAGAACAAGGCTCGGTGAACTTGATGGGAATGAGCTGCTCAAATGCTATGGCATGACAGTTCTACCTGTTGAGCTGGCGAAAACACCCCAGGAGGCATCAGGCATAGCTGCTGAGTTGGGTTACCCAGTAGTCCTGAAGATCGTGTCTCCCCAGATTCTCCATAAATCGGATGCAGGAGGCGTAATAATAGGGCTCAAGACAAAAGATGAGGTAGAGGAAGCCTTCGAAGGTATCGTTACCAATGCCCGAAAATTCGATCCTCAGGCAGATGTACAAGGTGTGCTTGTCGAGAAGATGGCACCGCCGGGTGAAGAGGTCGTTCTTGGTGCAACACGTTATCCCATCTTCGGCCCTCTCCTGATGTTCGGTATCGGGGGTATCTTCGTAGAGGTTTATAAGGATGTTGAGTTCCGACTGGCACCAGTGAGTAGAGACGATGCTCTGCACATGATCGAGAGTATCAAGGGGTACAAGATCCTTCAGGGGTTCAGGGGTAGACCGAAGGTGGATATTCAGTCATTAGAAAAAATACTGGTATGCCTCTCTGATATGGTCATGAATCATCCTGAAATTATGGAAATGGATATCAATCCGCTTCTGGTCCATGAGGAGGGCAAAGGAGCGACTGTCGCAGACTGCAGGATAATACTCAAATCCATAAGCTGAAATTTCCCTGGCTAAATCTCCCACACGATTTTAATTTTATTCAATCATATCATGTCAACGAAGTTCCTTATGTCTTTTGTATTGTTTGCCATAGAGTTCACCTCCCCCTTAATAAGGCAGCATGAGGTCAATGGAAGAACTGAGGGCCTTCTTCAGTTTGACCTTTGATTTATTCTCGATCTGCCTGACCCGTTCCTTGGATACGGCAAACTGCATCCCAAGGTCTTCCAATGTGGTGGGATTTTCTGCCATGATACGGTGCTGCATGATATAACGCTCTCTTGGTGTGAGATTATCCATGGCCAAGTCGATCTGCTTTTTCATAAAAAATGACTGCTGTGATTCTATGACATGGTCTTCAGGGCTTAACATCGAATCAGCCAGAGAATCCAAAAAGCTGTCATTACTCCCGGTAGTCATGGGGGTGTCCAGGGACTGGTCCCTGTTTGTCAGCCTCGATATGAT
>DATKLV010000094.1:0-2262 GCA_035542255.1 Desulfomonilia bacterium
TTGCTGCCCATTACCATTGCATAGAATACGCCCGATTCGGCATCACCGATCACGTACTGCTCCACAACGACCTGATTACCGCCGCTCTGATAAAAGGCCATATTGATCGTGAGGTTCTGAGCAGGGACGCTCACAGTGACGAGCCTGTCTATAGGATCCTGTTTGCCCGGGGCAAGAAAGGGAATTGTGACCGAGGAAATTGTCGTGTCCACCACGGCGCTCATGGATCCCTGCGTGTAGGTGCCTGATGTCAGCCATCTGTCCGAGAACTGGTTCACCAGCTGGATATGGGCGTCGAGCACCTGGAGCTGGCTGTATATGCACTCGTCCTTGCCGTTCGTCGGATTGAAGAGCTTCCCGAGGACCGATCCGCTTGCACCGGGGTCCCAACTGTTCCATGCCGTCAGGCTGACTCCACCGCCGGTGAAGCTGCCCTTGGTGAGATAGGGCGTGCAGGATTTCACCACATCGGAATAGGTGCTCAGCTTTGTCCCGCCTGTAGTATTCCTATTGTTGTTATTATTGTCGCTTGAACTGCTCCCGCCGCCGCCACCACCTCCGCCGCAACCCCCAAGGATCATGACGCATACAAGGGCGCTTGCGAGCAAGACAGATAGTGATCTGTTCATGACTACTCCTTTAGGTCAAAATATCTCTCTGATGCACTATACGGCAATTAAACATGAAAAGATAAATAGAGGAAAATATTGTAACCCTTCTACCTTATTGTTGTTCTTATCTTTTCAAGACTTCTTTTCGCAAGGCTTGACTTCAATGATATCCGCCATGCTATCATTTATCAATGCTGTTGGGGAAGGAGCTTGCCACAGTGGTTAAGGACAGAATGGCTTTCTGGTGTATCGTTTTTCTCCTCTTCGCCACATGCATCCCCTTGCATGCGGCGCAGGGTGTCATCAACGTGAACACGGCCATCAAGGAGGAGTTCATGATGCTGCCGGGTATCGGGGGAAAGACAGCCGCTGCCATCGTGTCATACCGGCAGTTGAATGGGCCGTTCAAAGCGATCGATGACCTGACGAGAATCAAAGGCATCAGCACGAAGAGACTCGATAAAATAAGAACGTGTCTGGTTCTCAAGGGCAGGAATACCTATATCCCTGCCACGTTTCCGAATCGGGCCAGGGCTAATCCATCAAAGCCGGGCAACTAATGTCATCTCATCTTTATTTCTTTTTTTGTTCCTTTCTTTTGGTGCCAAAAGAAAGGAACCTAAAGTAAGCTTTTATGGTTCACATGTTCATGAATTTGCAGAAAACCTATGCACAGCTTGAGAAAGGCTTAGTCCGGTGCTGCACACGCGGGCATGCGGCCACTATTCCGCCTTGAAGGTCGAAACCTTCTTGAGCTCGCTGAAGAGTTTCTTCTCTTCGCTGCTCAGACGCTTGGGTGTCACAATCTTTATCTGCGCAAACAGATCGCCTTTGTGGGTAAGACCCTTGCCTTTCAGTCTCAGCCGCTGGCCTGATGAAACGCCCGGCGGCACCTTGAGACTCAGTTTGCCGTCCAGGGTCTCCACCTCGCAGGTGGTCCCCAGGGCCGCATCCCATGGTGTTATGGGCAGGTCAACTACTATGTTTGAACCTTCCAGCTTGTATCGCTGGTCGGGATTGACTTTGATCTTGAGATAAAGGTCCCCTGACCCCCCCGGCCCCGAGTTCCCCTGCCCGGCCAGTCGGATCTTCATGCCGTCATAAGCACCCTCGGGTATTTTGACATTCAGCCGCTTATCACCGCCCGGGCCTTGTACAATGACCTCCCTGGTGGCTCCCTTGTGTACATCCTGAAGAGAGATAGTTATCTCCGATTCCAGATCGCTCCCCCTCGGAGGCGCGGAACGGTGCTGGGAGCGACGACCCATACCAGTATCACCGAAAAGAGACTCGAAAAAGTCGGAGAATGCACTGCTTCCGGCTCCGCTGTGTGCACCCGGGCCGAACTCGAAGCTGAATGTCCTGCCTCCGGCTCGGCCTCCTCTGGGAGAAAAGATGTCATCGGTAAAGACGTTCTCATAACCTGGAGGAGGCCTGAAGGACTGGCCTTCCTGCCAGTTGCTCCCCAGCGAATCATAGCGCTGGCGCTTCTCAGGATCGCCCAGGACTTCATTGGCCTCATTGATCTCTTTGAAGCGCTTCTCGGCCCCGGGATCATCCTTGCACATATCCGGATGGCAGGTACGGGCAAGTTTGCGGTATTTCTTCTTTATCTCTTCCTGGCTCGCATTTCGCTCCACACCAAGAATCT
>DATKLV010000095.1:0-6600 GCA_035542255.1 Desulfomonilia bacterium
GGGCAAGCACACGCCGAGCCCCCCGCCCTCGATCATGGCCGGGCCCCCCATGCCGATGTTGGAGTACTCGGCGGCGATGATCACGTCGCAGCACCCAAGCAGCGCCGCGTTTCCTGCGAAGCACCTGCCCGACACGATGCCCACCAGCGGCGCCAGACCGCTCATGCTGCCGAAGGAATGGAAGCTCGCCAGGTCAAGACCCGCCACCCAGGGGATATCCGTGTCGCTGGGCCGTCCACCTCCGCCCTCGGCAAAGAACACGATGGGCAGCTCCCACTGCCGGGCCAGGTGGAGCATCCGGTCGATCTTCTTGTGGTTCATGCCTCCCTGGGTGCCAGCGAAGACCGTGAAGTCGTAGGCGAGCACCATGGTCCGTGCTTTCTCTTCATCGAACCTGTCGCCGTTCACCGACCCTACCCCGGCGATGAGACCGTCAGCAGGGCTCACCTTGATGAGGTCCGGAACCGACAGGCGGCGCCTCTGGGCTGCAAGCGCCAGTGCCCCGTACTCGATGAAACTGCCCGGATCGCAGAGGTCTTCCACGTTTTCCCGTGCGGTGCGCTGGCCGGTCCTGCGGCGCTTCTCGACCGCGTCAGGTCGCGAGGCATCCAGCGTCGCCTCATGCCTCGTGCGCACCTCGGCCAGATCAGGCCTTACAGCATCGAGATCGGCAGCCTGGACTGACTCGGCATCGACATCTTCAACATCCATGGGCTCGATGAACACCAGGGCCTGCCCCGCTGCCACCGTATCCCCCGGCTTCACGGCGATGAGCCTGACCGTGCCGCTCTCGTGGGCGCATACCAGGTGTTCCATCTTCATGGCCTCGAGAAAGACCAGGGTCCGGCCCGCCTGCACGACATCGCCCTCGGCGACCTCTATGCCGATGACGCTTCCCGCCATCGTGGCTACCGACGGTATCGTGCCGGGAGGGGACGTCACCATCGAAGCGGTGGAGGCAGTTTCAGGCGTCCCGGTATCCGTCTCGAAGAAGAGCTTCCTGTGTCTGTCATCCGGCATGCCGGCCAGAGCCGAACTGTTATCCTCGATGAACTTCGTGTGGATGTCGTTGGCAGCCGTCTCGGGCATCGTGAGCAGGTTCTGGAGCAGGCCGATGTTCGTGGGCACGCCTTCCAGACGGAATTCGCACAGCGCCCGGTAGGCCTTTCGCACCACATCTCCATAGTCGGCGCCCGGCGAGTATGCGATGAGCTTGGCAAGGAGGGAGTCATAGTGGGGGCTCGCGCTGTAACCGGCATAGCCGAAGGTGTCCACGCGCAGACCAGGACCCGAGGGCGGCTCGAAGACCGTTATCATGCCGGAGGAGGGACGGACCTCCCCGTTTGTTTCAAGAGATTCCATGTTGATGCGGAGCTGGATGGCGTAACCCACCGGCTCAGGAATCTCTTTCTGCGAAAGGCCGAGCGCTTCGAGTGAGTCTCCCGATACAAGACGGAGCTGGATCTTCACGAGATCGAGGCCGGTCACTTCTTCGGTGACCGTATGCTCCACCTGCAGGCGTGGGTTGACCTCCATGAAGGCGAATGCCTTCCCCCCATGCTTGTTTGCGTCAAGGAGAAACTCGAAGGTGCCGAGACCCCGGAAATTAGCAGCCTTTGCAAGCCGCACTGCAGCATCGAGAATTTTCCTGCGCAGGGTCTTGGACAGGGACGGGCAAGGCGCGACCTCGACCAGCTTCTGGTGCCTGCGCTGGAGAGAGCACTCGCGCTCCCAGAGGTGGCTCACTCCGCCCAGGCCGTCTCCAACTATCTGCACCTCGATATGACGTGCCCTATGAACCAGCCGCTCAAGGTAGAGATCACCCTTGCCGAAGGCGGAGCGTGCCTCAGAGGCGCAGCGGACATACTCCTTCTCGAGATCTTCCGGACGGTATACCGGACGCATGCCGCGCCCTCCCCCTCCGGCTGCGGCCTTGATCATGACCGCAGCGCCTTTACCCAGGGATGCAAAGAATGCCTTGGCCTCGTCGAGGCTCACGGCAGCATTCGTGCCGGGCAGCACGGGTATACCTTTCTCTATGGCCAGCTCTCGGGCCCCGGCCTTGTCTCCGAAGAGCTCCAGCACATCCGGGTCAGGGCCCACGAAGCGGATGCCTTCCCGTATGCAGCTCCGCGCGAAAGCGGGGTTCTCGCTCAGGAATCCGTAGCCGGGATGCACGGCATCACAGCCTGCTCCCTTTGCCACGGCGACCAGCTGTTCCATATCCAGATAAGCGGCCGCACCGCGGCCTTTCAGGGGTACGGCCTGTTCGGTCCTCCGCGTATGCAGGGAGGTGCCGTCATCCTCAGAGTATACCGATACAGTCTCTATACCGAGCTCTGCTGCTGCCCTTGCGATGCGGACGGCTATCTCGCCGCGGTTGGCTATGAGCAGTTTCTTGATGTTCATGAGGTGTTTCCTCTCAGGTAAAGTTTATATGCTTGGTTGCACAGTGCTAGCTCTATTCTCATCAGGGCTACAGCCAGCCCTTTTCCTGCCAGTACCGGTATTCCCAGTCCCACCGATCTTTCCGTTTTTCCATAATCATACAGAAATAGTTGCGTAACCGGGAAAGTGTCTCTATCTGGGCGGGAAACTCTCTTTTCTCCTCTATAGCCGCTGCAAGGGTCCGGCCGAGCTCCAGTGCCTGCTCCATGACATCCGCGCCCTCAGGTATAAGGCCGTCGTCGAGCGCGCAGGCCACACGTCCCACACACTGCACACCCATACGGTTCAGGAGCGACTCCTGATAGTCGGCGGTTTCGACCTGACCGGTACCCCCTGCGGTCGCCACAACCGCTCCGTATTTACCCAGCAGGCGCTGGCAGTGGATGGCGTGTCCGAGTCGGTCTATGAAGGCCTTGAGCTGCGCCGTAACCTGGAAGATGTACACAGGGCTTCCCAGGACGATCCCGTCGGACGAGAGCATCTTTGCAAACAGGTCATTGAAGTCGTCCTTCTGTGCACATGCCCCAAGGTGGTGGCATCTGTCGCACCCGATGCAGCATTGGATGTCAAGGCCGGTTATCTCGAGGTACTCGGTCTTCGCTCCTTCGTTCCGCGCGCCGGAAAGAACCTCTCTGAGGATCTGACCGGTACGGCTCTGCCCCCTGCGGGGACTGCCGTTGATTGCCATGATCTTCATAGTGCCTATCCTCCTTCATCCCTGCATGGCCTTTGATAGGGCAGGCCTAAGATCCATACCATGAGTGAGAATAAGAAATATGTCAACATGATGAGGAAAACATGCTCGTTATTGTCTCGCAGGAAAGATTGCAGTCCTCCATCTTCCGGGTCAGTAGGAGTGAAGCTTCCTGCGGCCATTTCCTGCAGTATGCAGGTAGATTGACATGGACAGCTTCTTGACCAGCCCGGCAAAGGCTGCTGCCCATACCAGAAGGGCCAGATACGCGAAGATGTGAGGTATCGCATTGAGGAACCCCATATCCAGAGACCCGGCCATGGATGAGGTGCACACCGCATACATCCCGAGCGGGAAGACGGCCCCCCAGACATGGGGATCGTACCTGAGAGGCTCCCTCTTCCAGACATAGCTCCAGAGAGAAAGGCAGAGGAGCATGGGAATCCACCAGGTACCAGTGGCCCAGTAGAAGACGGTGAACCCCTTCAGGAAAGGAATCAATGATGAGAGGAAAGGGGCATCCCGGGAATTATCGATAAGATGTGCACCTGCCAATGTGGATATGGCCATGGCACCCATGTTGATCCAATACAGGGGGGAGAGGTCGCGGGAAGAGAACCGGAAAAAGGTATAGCGATAGAAGATGAGCGATATCATCCAGATGTAGAGCATGCCTCCCCACAGCCACATGGACAGGGCGAAGAAGTTGAGCTCGAGCTTATGAACCTGCTGCAAATTTGCCGCGATCTGGGCCCCAAGGACCGCCACCGACTGGGTGGCCACGACCGCGAGCAGCCACGACCCGGTAATCCCTTCACTGATGGGGGGCTTTTCCTCCTTGATGGTGAGACCTGCAAAAATAACATACGTAAAGACGATCCAGAGAACGATGGCGAGCACCCAGAGGACCATGGCTGCCCTATAGTCAGCATACAACTGGAGAAACTGTAACCCCAGGACGCATGTGGCGGCAATGGATGTGAAGAAACCAGGGCCCTGCAGGTGGTCCGTCAGGTCAGTGAAGAACTGTATCGGGAACATGATGCACCTCAGGATGTTGAGCGCCCACAAGGCGAGATAAGCGCATACGTTCAATCGGAACAGGATCATGGAAATAAGCTGCATCCCCTCCATTCGCGCAGCGAGAGAGACGATGCCGGTGGCCATGACCAGGCTGAAATAGCCCGGATACAAACCGCTGATGGCCTGTTTCAAGACGCCTGCACCTGCCCTATGAGCCCTCGAGGCCCACCATGCGCTTCACGAGCGGGATGCGCCTTGTCCAGGGGTTCACCGTGGAATAGGCAAGCGCTGCTGCTATCACCAGCGGCACGACACCCAGAAAGATGAACACCAGATCACCCGGCAGCCTGCACCATTCGATCAACCTGGCGAAACCTTGGTTCAGGTAGCCAAGACCCCGGGCATGCCAGTATCCGTTCACCAGGACATCATGGAACTGCAGCACACCTCCCGGGAACAGGCTGCCGACCACCATCATCATCAAACCGATGTTCAGCCCGAAGAATGAAACCTTTATGAACTTTTCCGGAAGGACCCATTGGACATCACTCAAGACCTGGCGCGAAGCAAGTACGATCAGAGCCACCGCCTCCATGCCGAAGGCGCCCATGAGCGCGGCGTGGCCGTGGTTAGGCGTCAGGATGGTGCCGACCTCGAAGTAGCTCACGATCGGCAGATTGATGAGGAACCCGAATATACCTGCGCCGACAAAGTTCCAGAACCCGACAGCCATGAGGAAGTAGAAAGTCCATTTATGAGGAATGGCGATGTCCTTGCCGCAGACATCGCATCTTCCCTTGGTCAGCTTGATGAAATCCCAGGCATCCAGGGTGAGCAGCGTCAGGGGCACAACCTCCATGGCAGAGAAAACGGCCGATAAGGACATGTTGAAGGTGGACTGCCCTGTCCAGTACCAGTGGTGACCTGTTCCGATGATTCCGCTTCCCAGAAAGAGTATGGCATCGAGATAGATGACGCGTATTGCAGTCTGGCGGGTGACCATGCCGAGCCTGTAGAAGGTGACGGCCACCATGACGGTCACGAAGAGCTCGAAGAAGCCCTCAACCCATAAATGGATGATCCAGAAGCGCCAGTTGTCGACAATGGAGTAGCCTGTAGTGCTCCCGAAGAAGAAGGCAGGAAGGTAAAATATCGGGATGGTGGATGCAGAGATAAGGAAGAGCACGCTGATCTCCTTGTGCTCAGGGTCCTTCAATGCAGGCTTGACGGCCCGATAGACAAGGAAGGTCCAGAAGACCAGTCCCAGGGCCAGCAGAACCTGCCAGGCGCGCCCCAGGTCCAGGTACTCCCATCCCTGATGGCCGAACCAGAACCAGAGCCTCCCCAGGATCTGATTGATACCGAGAAGCTCTCCGATGAGGCTGCCGCCTACGACAAAGACCAGGGCCCAGAACAGGACATGCACAAAGACCGGCTGACCTGATGGTTCCTTTCCCCCGAGGTTTGAGGCGAGCAGCAAACCGCCCCCTACATACGAGGTCGCAATCCAGAATATGGCAAGCTGCAGATGCCAGGTCCTCAGTATGTTGCTCGGAAACACAGCGGAAAGATCAAGGCCGTAGAAACTTGACGGCTCGGCACGGAAGTGGGCGGTTGCACCCCCCACCAGCACCTGGGCCAGGAAAAGGAGCGCCACGATCAGGAAGTATTTGATCGTCGCCTTCTGGCTGTCTGTTGCTGTGCCGGGAAGCATGGCGGGATGGACATGGCCGCCCGTACCTTTCCACCCGAGATAATCGAACTTGCCGAAGGCAAACAGGACCAGTGCTGTACCAACCAGAAGGGTGATCAGGCTCAGGGCACTCCAGAGTACGGTATCGGGTGTTGGGGTATTGCCGACCATCGGATCATAGGGAAAGTTGTTCGTGTAGGAAAAAGCCCTGTTGGGACGATTTGCAACCGAGGCCCAGGCGGTCCAGGCGAAGAAGGCGGTCAGCTGCCTGAGCTCCTGGTGATCGCTGATATAACCGGCGCGCAACCCCCCGTTCCCTGCAGGCCGGGAGAAATACAGAGTCCACTTTTCGATCTGTCCTTGGTAGGATATTGCTTCTGCGTCGGTAAAGGTCAGGGTCTTCTTCAAGGGATCGTACCGGTTCTGCTTCAGCAGTGTGGCGACCTCACTGTCTACCTCATTCCGCTCGACTTCGGAAAGAGTTTCCGGGTCACGGCCATAACGGTCACGCACCACCTTAAGCATGACATCCGTACCGAGGGTATGCAGGTATTCGGCTGAGAAATCCGGACCCAGATAAGCCCCATGTCCCCAGATGGTGCCGTTTTCCATAAGTCCGTACTTGAGGAATACCTGCTGGCCTGCCATGATGTCTTCTGCGTCAAAGACGTCATGTCCTGACTGGCCCAAGACCTTTTGGGGTATAGGAGGTGCATCCTGATAGGCGCGAAAGGCTACAATG
>DATKLV010000096.1:0-7652 GCA_035542255.1 Desulfomonilia bacterium
AAATCTTCAAATGTTGAGCCGCCCTCTTTGATTGTTGCCTGGAAATGAAACAGATCTTCACCGATAAACGCCATTTCTCTTACCTCCTCCTAGGTCGGTTTAGGCCCTAAGGACCTGCTCATGAACAAGCATATCATAAGCAATCAGCATGCCATAAGGAAATAAAAATATTATGTGCTGCACTTTCAGAATCGGAATTTATCGAAATCATCGGGTATGGCGGTAGGATACTTCCCACTGAAGCAGGCCGTGCAGTAATTCGAACCACATTCCACCGTGCTGAGCATGCCGGATATGGAGAGATAACCCAGCGAGTCCGCTTCCAGGTAACTCCTGATCTCTTCAACGGATTTCTCACTGGCAATGAGCTCGGAGTGCCTGGATATGTCTATGCCGTAATAGCATGGATGCATGATGGGCGGAGAGCTGATCCTCACATGTATCTCTTTGGCGCCTTTTTCTCTGAGCATCCGTACGATCTGCCGCATGGTGGTGCCTCTCACGATGGAGTCATCCACGAGGACGACTCGCCTGTCATTGAGGACGCCGGTCACCGGGTTGAGCTTGACCTTGACATCGAGATTCCTTTTGTCCTGATGGGGGGCGATGAAGGTCCGGCCTACATAGTGGTTCCGTATGAGGCCGATTTCATAGCGGAGCCCGGAGATTCGCGCATAACCCAAGGCGGCGGTGTTGCCCGAATCGGGCACGGAGATAACGATATCCGCATCAGCAGGCGCTTCTGCAGCGAGCTGTTTTCCGAGACTCCGGCGTATCTTGTCCACCTTCTCACCGAAGATCAGACTGTCCGGCCTCGAAAAATAAATATGCTCGAAGACACAGAAACTCTTCGTTGGTGATTCCGGAAGCATGATCGATTTCATGCCGGACTTATCGACGACAATGAGTTCCCCGGGCTGAAGTGATCTGATATACTCGGCCCCCAGGATGTCGAATGCACAAGTTTCGGAAGCCACAAGATAGACACCGTCAAGCATGCCCAGGCTCAATGGTCTGAACCCCTGCGGGTCCCGTACGGCTATCATTTTATCAGGTGTCAGAAAGACAAAGCAGTAAGCCCCCACAAGATATTTCAGGGCTTCTCTGACCGCATCGACGATGTCTTCATGGCTGGATCGGGCGATCAGGTGCAGCACGATTTCGCTGTCTGAAGTGGTCTGGAATATGGAACCTTTATCATGCATGTCCTTGCGGAGTTGCGAGGCGTTGGTAATAGTGCCGTTGTGCGCCACTGCAATCTTGCCTGACTTGCATTCGATCACAATAGGCTGGGCATTGATGATATTTGTGGTTCCTTTTGTGGAATAGCGGTTGTGTCCGATGGCGGCATGGCCGGTAAGTTTCGGCATGGTGGTAGGATCGGAAAAGACGGCCCATACGAGACCGAGCCCCTTGTGAAGGGATATGTTATTGCCATCGGTTGAGGCGATGCCGGCACTCTCCTGTCCACGGTGCTGAAGGGCATAGAGGCTGAGATAAGCCTTTTCGGCTGCTTTTTCATCGCCGTAGATACCGACTATCCCGCATTCCTCGTGCCAGTGATCATCAAGTTCGTTCATCGCTTGCATAGTGTTTCTGCCTCACCAGGCTGTTATCTCTCATGATGTGTCAGCGTCATGATCAGCATGTCCAAGGGACCTAGTTCATAGCACTCAAAATCAGGCCGGGCAATGGCAAAAATTAAGCCTACTTGTAGCTGTCTTTATGCACATCCTTGACAGCCCTTCCGGACGGGTCGATCATGTTGGCAAACTCGGCATCCCACTTGATGGCTGTGGGTGTCGAACATGCCACCGAAGGCCCTTCAGGCACGCAGCGTGCTGCACTGTCCAAAGGGAAGAATTCCTGGAAGACCGACCGGTAGTAGTACGCCTCCTTGGTAACGGGCGTATTGATGGGAAAACGGAAGCGGGCGTTTTCCATCTGGGTATCACTGACCTCTTTCTCGGCAACTTCGCGCAACGTGTCTATCCAGCTGTAACCAACGCCGTCAGAGAACTGTTCCTTTTGACGCCAGGCAACCTCGGACGGCAGATAATCCTCAAAGGCCTGTCTCAGGATATACTTTTCCATCCGGCCGTTTTTGCACATCTTGTCTTCAGGGTTGAGCCGCATCGCTATGTCCATGAATTCCTTGTCCAGAAAAGGCACCCTTCCTTCCACACCCCACGCGGCCAAGGACTTGTTGGCCCGAAGGCAGTCATATTTGCTGAGCATGGAGAGCTTGCGCACGGTTTCCTCGTGAAACTCCCTTGCATCGGGCGCCTTGTGGAAATAGAGATAGCCGCCGAAGATCTCATCCGCACCTTCTCCGGACAGCACCATCTTGACACCCATGGACTTGATCTTGCGCGCCATCAGATACATGGGTGTTGAGGCCCTGATGGTGGTCACGTCATAGGTTTCTATGTGGTATATGACGTCCCTCACCGCATCCAGACCTTCCTGAACCGTAAAGGTGAAGTTATGGTGGATGGAGCCGATGTGATCGGCCACCTTCTGGGCTGCGGCAAGATCAGGAGAGCCTTCCAGCCCGACGGCAAAGGAGTGCAACTGCGGCCACCAGGCATCCTTCATACCATGAGTTTCGATGCGCTTTGCTGCATACTTCTTGGCAACGGCTGCGGTAATCGAGCTGTCGAGCCCCCCCGAGAGCAGCACGCCGTAGGGCACATCGCACATCAACTGCCTTTCCACCGCCTCTTCCAAGGCCCGCCTGAGCTCCTTGATGCTGCTCCTGTTGGCTTTTACCTTGTCGTAGTCCATCCAGTCACGCTCGTAATACTTCACCGGGGCGCCTTCTTTGCTGTGGAGATAATGCCCGGGAGGGAATTCGCTTACCGTATTGCACACGCCCATGAGGGCCTTCATCTCTGAGGCAACATAGAAGTTGCCGTACTCGTCATATCCGGTATAAAGAGGGCATATGCCGATATGGTCGCGGCCTATCATGTAGACGTCATTTTCACTGTCATAGAGTGCAAAGGCAAAGATACCGCTCAGGTCCTCAAGGAAAGCGACTCCCTTCTGGCGGTAAAGCGCCAGGATAATCTCGCAGTCCGATTCGGTCAGAAAATGATAAGGCTCTTTCAAGACTTTTTTGAGATCCTTGTGATTATATATTTCGCCGTTGACTGCTAACGCCACCTTGCCGTCATCTGTATAAAGCGGCTGGGCGCCTTTGTTGACATCGACTATCGATAGCCGCTCATGGGCCAGGATGGCCTTCTCGTGAACATAAATGCCGCTCCAGTCCGGCCCGCGGTGCCGCATAGCGCGGCTCATCCCCAGGGCCTGGGCCCGGAGTTCTTTCACATCAGTCTTGATATCGAATATACCGAGTATGCCGCACATGCTCTATCCTTTGTGGTTCTTTCTATGTTCCGCAAGAATTTATGCAATAATTCAGCCAGGCAAGCTGTTCTCCTGAATTGCTGGGTTTTCCCTGACTATTTGTAACATATTCGTGTAATAGGTAACGTTCTCATCAATTTTGTGCAAGGTTTATTTCGCAACTATACCCTTTACACCTCCGGAAGTGAGCGTAGCAATATTGGCGAGGACGATAGGGAGAGACAGGGTGGTCGGTGATGCCAGGTATCGCGGCTGCCATTGAGGCTGGAACTTCTCTTTATACTGGCGAAGGCCCTGGAAGTTGTAGAAATTCTCAACGTGCTTAAAGAGAAAACCTCCTATTCGGTTCCACATGGAAGCAAGCGATTTATCGGACAGTCCGGCGAGCGGTGCCATGCCGAGGTTGAACCAGTGATAATTCTTCTGCCTGCCCCACAACATGAGCTGGATGAACAGAAAGTCCATGGTCCCGCTAGGCGCATCTGATGTATAGCGCATGAGATCCACCGAGAGCTCCTCCTTGCCTCCTGATGTCCACATGTTTGCAAAAGCGACAGCATCATCTCCCCGCCGTATGATGCCTATGGGAAACCTCTTAAGGTAGTCTTCCTTAAAAGATCCCAGGGAAAATCTCTTCTCTCTTGTCTTCTTGTCTTCGAGCCAAGAATCCGATATCTTTTTGAGATCGCCGATAATCATCGGCACTTCATTGGGCGGCACAACTTCAAAGGACAGGCCTTCTTTAGTAAGCCTGTTGAAGGTATGTCGCAACTCCTTTCTGGCGCCTCCTTCAAGGTTGAATTTTGTCAGGTCCACCCTCCCCTCTTCACCGAGCTTCACCAGTGTCATCCCCAAATCAATATAGACATGGAGGTTATCTGAACCTACTTCATAGAAGACAGGCCACCCACCGAACCGATCGCACAGCTCGCAATATTGCCAGGCAAGTTCCTGCCATTCGGTGAGAGGACCCACAGGGTCGCCCATGGCGACCCAGCTTCGGCCGCTGATGCTATACATGATGAACGCCTTGCCATTCGCGCTGAACAGGAGTGCTTTATCACCCAGCAGGGCCAGGTTTGCAGAGCCTTCCAGTGAGTCACGTATTACAGGAATAGACTTGTCAAGATCACTCCGGTTCCCGGTAACCGGCCGTGGCGAGAGGGGATGCAATATCTTTGCAAAGGCATAGATAAGCGCGGCGACCAGAGCACCCACTGCCGCCCTTAGCGAACGCGGTGCATTTGCTGTGAAAGCGAACCTCCACCAGAGATCAGAGGAGTATTCCACATGCTTGTAGGAGAAGTAAGTTAGCCATCCAGTGGAGAGCATTACGATCCCGATGACAAAAAGCCAGCCTGCGGTGAATCTGCCTCCGAACAACGAACCCTTCCGGTAAAAGCTCGGTTTGGATGGTATCAGGATAAGGAGTATAATCATCAAGGCCATCGCCTCTTCGTACTCGAGCCCTTTCAGGAGTGAGAGCACAATCTCCCCAACGACAAGTGCAACGGCGAGATAGTATGCAGAGTCAAGTCTTCTCTGGAGTCCGCGCGCAAGGATGAGCAATCCGACCCCAAAGATGCTGCCCAGGAAGTGAGACACCTCGATCACCGGAAGAGGCATGAATGTGCTCAGTCGGTAAAGCCTGTTGCTGATGGCCGGCGTGGCGCCTGAGAAGAGCATGATGACACCGCTGAGGAAGGTGACGACAGTGAGAACGGGAGGCACCATGTAGGGGAGCCACCGTGTGAGGGCCTGGGCGCCCCATTGCAGTATCTGCTTTCTCTGTACTATCTCTTCAATCCCCAGGATGACTGCCGCTATGAGCAGCGGGAGAATATAATAAGTCAACCGGTAAATAACGAGCGATCCTATGATGGATGATGCAGGCATGAGAGGGGAGAGGAATATCAGGATCACAGCCTCGAATATCCCAAGGCCGCCGGGGATCTGGCTTATCAACCCGGCAAACTGGCCGAGCAGGTATATCCCGATAAAGCTCGGCAGCGCTATGCCCGGCGGCAGGAGGACATAGAGTATGCTGCCTGCCATAGCCCAGTCGAGTGTCGCTACGCCGACCTGCGGGATGAACAGCCGGGCGGACGGGATGGCCATCTCCAGCTCACCGAACTTGATTGTCTTCCTTTTTGTCAGAACTAAAAAAGCGTAAACGATAATGGGGATGAGAAAGAGCAAACCGAGAGGCTGATCAGTTGCAAAGGGGAGATGGAGCGCCTTTGGAATGACAAGAGGTTCAAAGAGGAACACACCGGCGCCGAGAGCCAAGAACCCAAGCCAGATACTCAAAGTATTGAAGAAGATGACCTTGGTAATGTCCAATGCCGAGAGACCCCAGGAAGAGTAAAGCCTGTATCTGATGGAGGCCCCTGCGACCATGGACAGCCCGATATTGTTGCTGAAGGCATAACCGATAAAGGATGCTGTGGCTATCTTCCTGAACCCCAGGGGCCTGTTGATGAACCGCAAAGCAAGAAAGTCATATCCGGTCATGATGAGGTAACTGAGCATGGTAAGGCAAACAGCGGTCAGGAACTGCTTTAAGGGAATGCCGTCCAGATATTGAAGGATTTCCCGGAGCCGGTATTTATCGAGCTCTTTGTGGAGGATCCACAAGGCGATACCAAAGAGGATGAGTCCAATGGATGCCCCCAAGGTCTTCAGTATCCGACCATTCACGGCAGGTCCCCCATAAGCCTCACTCATAGTGAAGACAACCTAAAGTTGTATCAAGCGTGTGCGTTTAATTGAACGCCTGTCTGAAAATTCCCTGAACACACCCGTATTATGCACAGTGCGTCCAATCATAGATATTTTTCGATCTCTGTCAAGGAGTTATGAGGAAACGGAACTGTTTTTTGCACGATCAGGCTGAGCGGTACTTGAAGATGCTATATCCGATAAGATTGTTTCCATGATGGAAGCGACTTTTTCTTGAAGCTCGGGTGAAAGGCAATTTCCAAAGCATACACTATCACCGATCTCGATGCCATAGACCGCCCTCACTTCAGGCATATTCAATCCACAGCGATCACCTAGCTCCATAAGCTCAAAAAAATGGAGCCCATGGGAGGAGAAGAGATGCATGGTCCCTGCACCGCCCTCCTCCGATATCTTTTTCACCTCACCCGGTAAGCCGCCCCGGGTGCACATGGCATCGATCACATAAACACGATCGTATCCGGCTATGACATCGAGCAGATCGAGTCCTATCATGGCACTTACCGCCACATCAGCCCCGGCTATTCTGCCCTCCAGGGCCTTTGCAACAACTAGCCCCACGCCGTCATCCGAGAGGATCGGGTTGCCCATGCCTAAGATGAGCTCTTTCATCCGAAGATAATCACCTCTTGATCTGCCTTATGAGTGCGCCCTCGTGATCATGGATGTTGACCGTCATGGGCAGAGTCCCGGGCATAGAATGGGTTGCACAGGAAAGGCACGGATCATAGGCCCTGAACGCCATCTCCACCATGTTGAGGAATCCCTCTTTCACATCTGGCCCTTTGACAAATGCTTTTGCTGCCTTCTTGACTGACAGGCAGATGGGCGCGGCATTGTTCTGGGTTGCCACAATCAGATTGGCCCTGGTGAGGATTCCGTTGTCATCGGTCTCGTAGTGGTGGAACAGTGTCCCCCTCGGTGCTTCTACGCACCCCACCCCCTTATTCCTGAGCTTGAGGTTCATGTTGCGTATATCCTTGCTGGTGAGAAGCGGGTTGTTCGCTATCTCGACATTATTCTCAGCAGCCTGAAGTGCGCAGATTAGCCTTGCCCAGTGGGTGGCCAATGTCTGGTGAGCAGGTTTCCCGCCCAACGTGTCGAACAGGATCTCGGCTTCCTTGTGGGCCAGCGGTGTAAGCATTGAATCTCCCACATTAAGGCGCGCAAGGGGTGCTACCCGGTAAAGGGATGTGCCCTCGCCGTCCTTGAGTCCATGCCATCCCAGCGGCTTTAAATGATTGAGCCTGATGTAGGTCCATGGCTCTACCCATTCTCCAATAAACTTGTCATAATCGCGGGGGTGGAATTTAGTGTATTCCTTGCCTTTCTGGTCTACGACCCTGACCGTGCCGTCATAGAAAGTTGTCCTGTTCAGATCGTCGACCAATGCCATATAGTAGGTCTTGAGACTGTAGGCGTCATTGAGAATGAGGTCCACATAGGCCTTGTTCGATAGCACTGCGTCCTTAAAAAGCTGGATTGCGAACTGGGCGAATTCCAGGGAGAAGTTTGCCGTCTCCTTGACCCACTTT
>DATKLV010000097.1:0-2477 GCA_035542255.1 Desulfomonilia bacterium
AAAAGAGAAGAAATTAAAACCCCTCTTACTGGCAGGCAAGGAGTTGGAGGAAGAGAAGAAAAAAGCGAAAACGCTGAAACAGATCAAGATATCGTCGCGCGAATCAGGTGACCTTATTATGATGGGTATCGGCGGGTTTACCCCTCTTGATGGTTTCATGACTTACGAAGACTGGAAAGATGTGTGTTCCGACTACAAAATGGCTGACGGCACGTTCTGGCCGATACCTGTCACCGTTTCTACGGATGAAAGCGTCAAGGCAGGGACAGAAGTTGCTCTCTATTCCGACGAGTATGGCGAGGTCATGGCGACAATGAAGGTCACCGAGGCCTACAAGATTGACAAGGAGTTCGAGTGCAAGAACGTTTACAGGACTACTGATATGAAGGATCACCCGGGTGTGAAAATGGTCATGGACCAGCCAGGCACCAACCTTGCCGGACCGGTTAAGGTCCTGAGCCAGGGAACATTCCCTCAAGAATATCCAAATACCTATATGACCCCTGCTCAGACCCGGCACCTTTTCCTTCAAAACGGATGGAAAAAGGTTGCGGCGCTTCAGCTCAGGAACCCCATGCACCGTTCTCACGAGTATCTTGCGAAGATTGCTATTGAAACCTGTGACGGCGTGCTTATCCATCAGCTCCTGGGCAAGCTGAAAGCCGGCGATATCCCGGCAGAAGTAAGGGTGCAGGCGATCGATAAGCTGGTCGAGCATTATTTTGTGAAGAACACATGCATACAGGCGGGCTATCCGCTCGACATGCGATATGCCGGTCCGCGCGAAGCGCTTCTGCATGCGCTTTTCAGACAGAATTACGGCTGCAGCCACATGATTATCGGCCGCGACCACGCCGGTGTTGGCGAGTATTACGGTCCCTTTGATGCACAGAAGATATTCGATGAGATCCCCCAAGGCGCCCTTGAGACCCAGCCGCTCAAGATTGACTGGACCTTCTATTGCACGAAATGCGATGGAATGGCATCGATGAGGACATGTTGTCACGGCAAGGAGGACAGGATGCTCCTGAGCGGGACCAAATTGAGAAAGATGCTCTCGGAGAACGAGGAAGTGCCCGACCACTTCAGCAGGCCCGAAGTCCTTGCAATATTGAGAAAATACTATGCAGGACTGACCGAGAAGGTTGAGATAAAGACACACAAATATTCGGAGGGAATAAAATAAGTTCGGAGTTCGGTCGAAGGGTTCGGAGAGAGAAATGCCGCTCCGGACCCCGAGCTCGTAACTCATGACCCCGGAAGTGAGAGGAGGTGGAAAGTTTACTTATCAGTGAGGAAAACTGGCCTTCAGCGCTAAGGCCGATATTTAGAAACGTAAAGGAGGTTAAGGAACATGCCAAGTTTTGTGATTACCGAGAAGTGTGACGGATGTAAGGCTCAGGATAAGACCGCATGCCAGTATATCTGTCCTCATGATTTGATGGCCCTCAACAGAGAAACGATGAAGGCGTACAATCAGGAGCCGGAGCAGTGCTGGGAGTGCTTTAACTGTGTAAAGATCTGCCCGCAGCAGGCGATCGAGGTGAGGGGTTATTCAGACTTTGTTCCCCTCGGGTCCAGTACTATCCCTCTGAGAGGTACTGACTCCATTATGTGGACGATCAAGTTCAGGAACGGAATACTCAAGAGGTTCAAGTTCCCCATCAGGACAACCGCAGAGGGTTCGGTGGATCCCTATGCAGGGAAGCCGACGCCTGATTTTGCAACACTTAAGAAGCCTGGGTTCTTTACCGGTCCGGCAAGAAATGAATAGGAGGTGAACATACATGGAAAAAGAGACGTGTACATTTTCATTTTGTGCGAAGCCTGAAGTTACCGAAGTTGAATGCGATCTCCTGATCATGGGCGGGGGTATGGCAGGATGCGGCGCCGCATTCGAAGCATGCCGCTGGGCAAATGAAAAGGGAATGAAGGTTGTCTTGGTTGACAAGGCTGCCACAGACAGAAGCGGCGCGGTCGCAATGGGTCTGTCCGCCATTAATACCTATGTCGGTGAGAATAAGGTTGCTGATTATGTGAAATATGTGAGAAACGACCTGATGGGCATCATCAGGGAAGACCTTGTTTTTGACCTTGGCAGGGTCGTTGACGATTCGGTCAAGCTCTTTGAAGAGTGGGGTCTCCCCATTTGGAAGAAGGGTGATGACGGATTCTCGCTCGACGGATTCCAGGCAAGGGATGCTGGCAAGGCCAGCCTGAAGGACGGAGGAACACCGGTGAGGTCCGGCAAATGGCAGATCATGATCAACGGTGAATCCTATAAGGTCATCGTTGCAGAGGCTGCAAAGAAGGCGCTCCAGACCAACAGGGAAAAAACCGGCATGGCCCAGAACCATTTTGAAAGGGTCTTGATCCATAGCCCTCTTATGGATGTAAACGGAAAGAATGTAGCAGGAGCAGCGGGCTTCAGCGTGAGAGAGAATAAAACCTATGTCTTTAAGGCAAAGGCCATAATC